>JACQXT010000147.1 GCA_016208665.1 Chitinivibrionia bacterium
GGAATGGCAACAAAAATAGAGGTTGGGCGCACCATGCTCCGTAAGGCTTGTTGGCTGATCGACCAGGGGATTTTCGATCCCATGGCCATCAGCATGGCTAAACTTTTTGCCGGCGAGTCAGCCATCGCCATCGTGAACGATGCCGTGCAGCTGCACGGCGGCTACGGATATATAGCCGAGTACGGCGTTGAACATTTCTACCGTGACGCCAAGATCGTAGAAATTTACGAAGGGACCAGAGAGATAGAGAAACTGACCATAGCCCGCGAAGTCCTCGGAAGGTAGAAAATCTTCTGTCCTGTCGGGTTGCCGGGCTGTCGCCACTTTGAGTCGCCATTGCAGATTAGTTCCTTGGGATCAGTTCAGTAGCGCACCCGGGGGTATGAGAATTGACGGGATGACCTCCCCTTACCGTATCCTGCAAAGTTCATCCCCCATTGAGCGTAATATAAGATGAAGGACTGGTTCCGGTTACGGTAAGGTCTGCAAGGATTCCATTATCGGTCACTATTCCGCAACTCAATCTTCTGAATTACTCTCTTTCTGCATCATAGCCCTGTGCGCGTATAGGTAACGTTCACCTGGCTGCTCCCAAGGATGAGCGGGCTGATCGTGCCGATGAGGACATTGCCGGTAACAGGCACTGAGAACGTCGGGGTGCCTGAGAGGGCATAGAGCGTGAAGGTGTATGTCTTCGCTCCGGGACCGGCCGAGCAGGGTGGGTAGTATCTCAGTTCGGGACCGTCAGTGCTCACGCCGGCAGTGCCGAGCGTTGTGGCTTCCGTCAGCGACGTCACGGTGTTCGGTATGTTGTAGAGCACCCAGTTGTATTTCGTCCCGTCGAGGGCGATGGTGGAGATTGTCAGCGCGAATGTGACCGTACCGGAGGGTGCGCCGGTCCATGCAAGCGGCGGGCTGTGACTCAGCATGCCGAGGGTCCCGTCGCAGGTGTACTGGCTGGGGAGGGTTCCTCCTGCCACGAATGCCGAACTCGTCAAGGCAAAGGATGATGATGAGGATGATCCGCACACACCGCTGCTGCAAGAGTACGAGCAGCAGTCCCAGTTGGTGCTGCAGGTGCTCCCCGCTGCGCTGCAGACACCGAACATGAAGTCGGTGTTCATGACTGTCGGGGGATTGTTGAGCCGAGCGGAGTACAGGTAGCCATTGCCGCACAGGTTGTCGTAGTCGGGTGTGCCGCCGGCCTCAGCCGTTGCCGTTTTCCTGAGCGTTGTGAGCGTGTTCTTCTGGTCGCCGGTCAGTGACGTCCCGACCGAGGAGAAGGCAGTAGCGTAAAGATAGGAGATGTCCCCGTCCAGTTCGCCGTATTGTCTGGCCAGGTTGACTACCGTGGTCCTATCGATCGTCCCACCGGAAGTCAGCAAATTCCGCAGCAACGCGGATATCTCATTGCGTTTTGAGACTATGGAGAGGAGGTCTGCTTTCTGGGTTGTCACAAGATCGGTGACCTTGGTTTTCTGCGTTGTGTTCAGGGCTGCCAGGAACGCATCCCCCATATCCGCCGTCATGTTCGAATCGATGGTGTAGCTGGGATTGTTCATGGCCTTGATGTCCTTCATGAAAAATGAGCCGAAGTAGGTGCCCTGCCGCTCCGGGCAGAAGTAGACGTCGGCATCGATGTTCCCCATATACCAGGCAAGCATCTCGCCTGCATAGGTGCGCATCATCTGGCCCGGGTACCTGGCAAGCACTGCTGCGACCTGAGCCTCTGTCGGCTGTGTCCACTCAAGAGATCCTTTGCCCTTCATGGCGGCCAGCTTTGCCTGCTGCGTTGCGTCCATTGAACCGAGGACGCTCGCGTACGCTTGCGCGCGCAGGTAGCTCATCTCGCCGTCGATGCTGAAGAGGTACGCTGAATATGCCTTCACCGCGTCGCGGCTCAGCCCTGTCTTCCCGGCGGGCAGGTCGCCGTCATTGAGGCGACGGAATGCCTTCGCCAGAGGGAAACGCGCGTATCCATAGGCATCGTTCAGGGAGGCTTCCGCGGTGCCGAGGTCCGAGAGAATCTTGAGCTGCGCATCATTCAGCAGGACCAGTACGGGATCGGCCGTCAACGTCGTAAACCCAGGTGCCCCCTGCCTTGGCATTGATCCAGTACGCCTTCTGCTGCTCAAAGACGGTAAGATCAGGTATCAGGGGCGACCGGCCGTTGGCTGGATGGGCATACCAATTACCGTTGGTCCAGTTCCAGATAATAGAGTAATTGTTGAAAATGCCGTTCAAGGCCGCTGAAAGCTCACCGTTGCCTGTGCCGTTGTCTCCAACGAGGTTCCCTGCGGCATTCAGGGTGATCGCCGCTGGCGGCTCAGCCCAGCCCGTCATGGCGATGGCGCCGGGGGCATCCATATAGACCCAATAGCCGAGCCCGCCTTCGATCCGGGCAAGGGTCGGGTCAGCAACACCCGGTATGTACTTAAGCCACCGTTTTGCCACGTTGTCGTATCCCCATACGATACGGACCTTGGTTGACACCTCTCCCAGGACATGGGCAACCGAATTGTTGGGCGAAGGATCCTTCGGAAAGGAGATGAAATTCCATCCCGCCACGAGGCTCAGGGCAGGGGTCAGAATCACGTTGAAGACTCCATTGGGGCTCACATCGCTGATCCCGACAGGGTAGGCCGGCGGGCTGAAATCAGCGTACCCCGTCTTCACTGCAGAGGCGTAATAATCCCCGGTCGCTGCGACAGGGAGGGTGAAATTTCCTGCCTGATCGGTAGAGAGGGTTGCCACCACGACATCCGATCCGTTCCTGACGGTTACCGTTGCAGCAGGGATGCCTCTGTTCGTGGAAGAGTCTTTCACGGAACCGGAAATGGTGTATGTAGTGGCGTGGGCAATCGCCGAAAGTCCCAGAACTGCTGCCAGGAAAGTGATGAATAATATTTTCTTCATTTCCGCTCTCCTCTCCTTTTTGCGTTCAGCGTATATAGTTATCATTTGCTTGGTTCCATCCCCTGCCGGCATTCGTTACTGCACCGTATTTGAGCGTCCCGCTCCCTCACGAGCCTGTTTCTGCCTGTTACCCTTGTTCTTGTCCGGCCGGAGCACCATTCTTCCACTCTCTTCCTCGCAGGTCCCGGTGAGGGTCTCACCGCGGGGGTCGGTGAACTGGGATATGGTTCCTGCGGTTTTCCCCACACAGGCAGCATATGCCTCAGGGGGAGGCCCTCGGCGTTCGCCCCGGGAACTGCCCCGGGAACCGTCAGAAGGGGGTCCTCCCTGCTGGGAACGCTCACCCATTGAACCCTGTATCCCCTGTGAATCCGTCGTGTAAGGGTCGGGCGGGGCCGCGAGGACCACGGCGGCCAAAAGAACAAAAAGCACTGCGAGACCACCCATATGCCACTTTTTCATATATGACCTCCTTCGAATCTGGTCTGGCTTCGACAATTTCCACGTTGAGAGAATATCAAAGGAACATGACGGGCAGATGTGGGGAATTGTGAATAGATTGTAATGTGGGAAATTCCCTCGCCGCTCATGAATCTCTTCCCAGGACCCCGTATTTGACAATCCATTAACGGCTAACTACATTAGTTTCAAGTCGCTATGGTGCAGTCACAACTCAAATGAATACACCGGAGGGAGCCTGATCCTTCCGGAATGGCATGGATAAGGAAACCAGGGACGATGAACGAAGGAAAGGCAAATCTTTTTGAAATGGCGCTGAAGCAGGTCGAGATTGCTGCTGAGTATCTCCCCGAGATCGAGCCCGGTATTCTCGAGAAGATCAAGCATACAAAAAAGGAAATAACTGTTCACTTTCCCGTCAAGATGGATGATGGAAGCGTTCGGGTCTTCGAGGGATACCGTGTCCAGCACAATGACACGAGAGGTCCCTTCAAAGGCGGCTTGCGGTTCCATCCCAACGCACATCTGGATGAGATGAGGGCCCTGGCTATGTTGATGACCTGGAAGTCTGCGGTGGTCAACCTTCCTTTCGGCGGCGCCAAGGGCGGTGTGGAATGCGATCCCAATACCATGCCGTCCCGGCAACTGGAGAATATGACCCGCCGCTACACCTGGGAAATGGCACCCTTCATTGGCCCCGATGTGGACATACTGGCCCCCGACCTGGGCACCAATCCGCAGGTCATGGCCTGGGTCATGGATACTTACAGTATCAGGAAGGGCTCCGCAGTACGCAGGTTCGAAGCGACCGCCCGGGGTATCCTCATCGTCGCCGAAAAGGCCGCACACTTGCGGGGTCTGGCCGTGAAGGATGCGAGGGTCGTCATACAGGGAGCGGGAAACGTGGGTGGAACGGCAGCCCGTCTGTTCAGCCACGCCGGTGCCAAAGTGATCGCCATCTCCGACATCAGCGGCGGTATCTATAACCACCGGGGTCTCGATGTGACAAAGGCGCTCCAGTGCAAGCGCAATAACAACTGTGTCACGAAGGACGAGATCGGCGGGGATGAGATAGGCAACGAGGAACTCCTTCAATTGGAGTGCGATATTCTGGTGCCGGCCGCCATCGAGAACCAGATAACGGAGAAGAACGCGAACTCGCTCCGGTGTGGGATGATCATAGAGGGGGCCAACGGACCGACGACCCCTGCAGCCGATGCGGTACTCAGGGAGAAGAACATATATCTCATTCCCGACATCCTGGCGAATGCAGGCGGCGTGGTAGTCTCCTACTTCGAGTGGGTGCAGAACCTTCAGGAGCTCTTCTGGAGCGAGGAGGAGATCTACCAGCGGCTCAAGAGGATCCTCTCCACTGCCTTCGAAGAGGTGAAGGTGTTGTCGGAAAGACACAAGGTCGACATGCGCACGGCTGCCAGCATACTCGGTATCGGGCGTGTCGCGGAGGCAACCAGACTCAGGGGCATATTCCCCTAGGGGCCGGGTCTACTCCCAGAACCGGAATTCCTCCATCAGCTTAACTCAACGCATTCATTTCAAGGCACGGGACCGGTCATTAAACCGACCAACAACGTATCCAAAGACTGGACAGCAGTGTGTTGGAACACTAGATTATCGAAAGCACCGAACAACGATGCATGCGAGAAAGTCACATGAGCAAAGCCCGGAGGGTGTTATGGATCTAACTGAGGTTCGTGAAAAAGCACTGGAACGGATGAAAGGAGTCTGCGCCGTTTACAAGGTCTGCGATGGTCGTCCCGACCGCCTCTGCCAGGGTATCAAGTACGGCAAGCCGCTCGGCATGGGTGGGATCGGGAAAGGGATGACCTTTGCCGCCAATATCGAAGCGCTGGATCGTCTCCAGCTGAAAAGCCGTTTGATTGCTCCCCATACGGAACCGCAGATAAAAACCTCCTTTTTTGGCCACGACGTGGCCTTTCCGATCTTTTGCTCATCCATGAGCGGGGTGAAGATCAGTATGGGAGGCAACATCAGTGAATTGGAATTTGCCCAGGCAGTGATGCAGGGGTGCAAGGCCGCGGGGACCATAGGTTTTATGGGCGATACTGCCGACACCTTCGCCGATCGGCCAGGGCTGCAGGCAATCCGGGAAGCCGGGGGCTGGGGAGTGCAGATTTTCAAGCCGCGGGAACAGGCGGTCTTGCTGAGCGTGATCAAGGAGGCGGAACAGGCCGGCGCGCTCGCTGTAGGCCTGGATCTCGATGGGGCAGGCTCCGTGCCTATGGCACTGAGGGGGCAGCCCGTATTCCGCAAGTCCGTGAGCGAGTTGAAAGAGCTCGTGCAGTCCACATCCCTCCCCTTCATCCTTAAGGGGATCACCGGTGAGGAAGATGCAGCCGCTGCCCTGGAGACCGGCTGCAAAGTGGTCGCCCTTTCCAATCACGGCGGCCGTACCCTTGATTGCCAACTGGGGATTGCCGACGTGCTGCCCCGGCTCGTTCCCATCCTGAAGGGAAAAGTGGTCATTACCGCGGACGGAGGAATCCGGACCGGTTTCGACGCCCTGAAGATGCTCGCCCTCGGGGCAGACTTCGTAATGGTAGGCCGGGAGTTTCTCCGCGCAGCCATCGGCGGTGGGGCGGAAGGAGTGGCCGCTGAGGCGGAGTTCCTCTCCCAGGACCTGAGGAAAGCGATGATCATGACCGGCTGCAACTCATTATCCGATATCGACGGGCATGTCTTTGCCTGAAAGGAGTCTTCAGTGGCTGCGATGAAGAGGAACCTTACTCAGAAGATATTGAATGACCATCTCGTCGAGGGTGAACTGACACCGGGTAAGGAGATCGGTCTTCGTATCGACCACACGCTGCTTCAGGATGCCACAGGTACCCTCGCCATGCTCGAGTTCGAGGCCTTAAGCCTCCCTGCCGTCAAGGCGGAATTGGCAGTCCAGTACGTGGACCACAATATTCTCCATACCGACTACAGGAATGCCGACGACCACAAGTTCCTCCAGACCTCCTGCGCCGGATACGGCATCCACTTCAGTGGGGCCGGTAACGGCGTATCCCACCAGGTCCACATGGAGCGTTTCGGTGTTCCGGGCAAGACCCTGCTCGGTGCCGACAGCCACTCCACGGGGGCAGCCGGCGTCTCCATGCTCGGCATCGGCGCCGGAGGACTGGACGTGGCGCTCGCCATGGCGGGCTTTCCCTACTATGTTTCCTGCCCCAGGGTGCTCGGCGTCAAGCTGGTGGGTGAGCTTCCCGACTGGGTGAGCGCCAAGGATGTTATTCTCGAAATGCTGCGCCGTCTCACCGTGAAGGGCGGCGTGGGCAAGATCATAGAGTATTACGGCCCTGGAGTGGCAACGCTCTCCGCCACGGACCGGGAGACCATCGGCAACATGGGCGCCGAACTGGGCGCCACGAGCAGCATCTTCCCTTCTGACGAACGGACGCGGGAGTATCTCGAAGCTCAGGGCCGCGGACAGGCATGGCGCGAACTCTCCGCCGACGAAGGCGCAGCCTACGACGAGGATCTCACCCTTGACCTCAGCGAGGTTGCCGGCACCAGGGTGGACCAGGTGATCGTGGGGAGCAGCGTCAACTCCTCCTTCAGGGACCTCATGGTATCGGCGAGGATATTGGAAGGAAGGCACGTCCATCCCGCAGTCTCCTTCCACGTGAACCCCGGCAGCCGCCAGGTGCTCGAAAACATCGCCCGCGAAAGCGGGATACTGGCCCTTCTCGGGGCGGGCGCCCGGGTGCATGAGCCTGGATGCTTGGGCTGCATCGGCATGGGCCAGGCCCCCGGGACAGGCGAGATAAGCTTGAGGACATTCCCGAGGAACTTTCCGGGACGCTCCGGCACGAAAGACGACCGGGTCTACCTCTGTTCGCCCGAGACCGCCACTGTCTCGGCGCTCAAGGGTGTGATCACCGATCCACGCGACCTTGCCGGGGAAATGACATTCCCCCGTATCCGTGACCCCGAGCAGTATCTCACCGATGACCGTTCCATCATCTTCCCTTCCTGGGAGTTGAGGAACACCGTGGTCGTACGCGGGCCCGACATTAGACCTCTGCCCGAGCTCGCGCCCCTTCCCGGCACGCTCGCAGCCGAGGTAGTCCTGCAGGTGGGGGACAACATCTCCACCGATGCAATCATGCCGGCCGGAAACCAGGTGCTCCCCATGCGGTCAAACATCGAGGCCATAAGCGAACACGTTTTTGAGCAAATCGCACCCGATTTTGCCGCTGCCTGCCGTGCACGGGGTGCTGTCGTGGTCGTGGGCGGTCAGAATTACGGCCAGGGGTCGAGCCGCGAGCATGCGGCGCTGGCACCTCGGTATCTGGGCGTATGCGCCAAGATCGTCAAGAGCTTCGCCCGCATCCACAAGTCGAATCTATGCAACTTCGGCATCCTGCCGCTCACCTTCAAGGAGCCCGGCGAATATGATCTGCTTAAGGAAGGAACGAAAGTGGTCTTTCCGGATGTGCGAAGACGGATCGAGCGGGGCGACAGGGAGATCCCCATCGAAGCCGACGGGCGGATTATCGTGACCCTCCTCGACGTGTCGGAGAGAGAGCGGGAACACCTTCTGGCCGGCGGGACTCTGAACTACGTGAAAAGTAAACTGCAGGCGTGAGGTAACCATGGACAACGCAGCGAAGGAAACCAGGCTAAAAAACATCGGCCTCAGGGGCGTCACCGTGGCCGACACCAAGGTCAGCCACGTGGACGGCGAGAACGGCATTCTCATCTACCGGGGCTACCGGATCGAAGAGCTGGCCCAGAATTCGACCTTTGAAGAGACCGCCTACCTCCTACACCACGACGAACTGCCTACGGAGAGCGAGCTTCAGGAATTTCGGAAAAGTCTCATTGAGGCACGG
>JACQXT010000148.1 GCA_016208665.1 Chitinivibrionia bacterium
CAGTACGCCTCCGGTCAGCGAAACACGAGAGTCCATCGCGTATCCATCTTCCCGCTCCACGCCTGCGCCCACTCGCATCGTGGCTTTCGCTTAAGCCCGCGAAATCCCCGAGGTAGTCGCGGATCATGCAATTGGATTGGCGCTGAAGCGCTTCAATCTCAACCTTTCCGTGTTCGCCTCGACTATCCTGTCTCGGCAACCACAGCCGATCGAACCGCTTTCTTTCTGGTCAGTCCTTCAATCTGTTGTGCGTGATCCGGACCTTCCATCGGTCCGGTCCGGATCACCGCCCTAAATCCTCGATCTACGGGTTGAGAAGACTGACTTCCTGTGTTATTCTCTCAGCGAAATGAAGATTGTGGTCAGACTTTTTGCCAGTCTGCGAACGGGCCGATTCGTTGAGGAGGCCCGTGATGTGAATGCCGATGCTACGGTCAATGATGTACTGCGTGAGCTGAACATCGGGGAAGATGCCTGGACGCTGATCTTTGTGAACGGCCGCCACGCGAGACCGGACACAAGGCTGGCCGAGGGGGACACCGTCGCCTTATTCCCGC
This sequence comes from Chitinivibrionia bacterium, assembly GCA_016208665.1. Lineage (GTDB taxonomy): Bacteria > Krumholzibacteriota > Krumholzibacteriia > WVZY01 > WVZY01 > JACQXT01. The sequence goes on from JACQXT010000148.1 coordinate 558, forward strand.
CCATCGGCGGCGGATGAACCGAACCACAATCCACCAAGAGTTGCCATTCAAAATAGTAAGGTCCGAAAGGGCCCGAGAGGAGCATAGATGAACGAGAATGTAATGAAGACCATGCTGCAGGTGGCAAAAGGAAACGAACCGCCTGACAGCATCATCAGGAACGGCAAGATCGTCAACGTCTTTACCAGCGAGATTCAGGAAGGACTCGCCGTCACCATCAAAGAGGGACGGATTGCCGTCATCGACGAAGACAGCCGGGTGGCAGGACAGGCGGGCGTGAAAGAGATCGATGCAGGAGGCCGCTATCTCTGTCCCGGGTTCATCGATGCCCATACGCACCTGGATGCCACATACAGTTTCGGGGCTTTTGTGCCCTACGCCCTGAAAGGGGGCACCACGAGCGCCGTTACCGAATGCGGCATGGCGGGCAACTCCTGCGGCATGGAAGGCATCGAGACCTTCATAGAGAGTACCAGGGGTTATCCTTTCCGTTGCTACTTCGTTGCTCCACCCCTTATGCCCCCCTTCCCTGCACTCGAAGGAAGCACGGGCATTACCCTCCGCGAATTCGGGCGACTCCTGAAGAGGGAAGATTTTCTCGGTGTCGGGGAAGCTTACTGGACGCGGATTGTTGAGGGCGACGACAGGGTGGTGAAGCAGGCCGCCCTCGCCATGGCCTTGGGAAAGCGGCTCGACGGCCATTCCTCGGGTGCCAGGGGCAACAGGCTGAACCAGTACGTGCTCACCGGTATCACCTCCTGCCACGAGTCGGTGAGCCTCGACGAAGCGGTGGAGAAACTGAGGCTAGGCCTCTACGTGATGATCCGTGAGGGTTTCGTGAGGCGCGAACTGAAGGAACTCTCCAAGCTGAAAGACCTTCCTGTGGACATGCGAAGGCTCATCCTCACCACCGACACCTTTGACCCCGTCATGCTCATCGAAGAGGGGTATCTTGACTCCGTGGCGAGAAGAGCCATAGAGTACGGTTTTTCGCCCATGGATGCCATCAGGATGGTGAGCATAAACGTGGCCGATTACTGCGGTCTCAGGTTCCAGGGGGCCATAGCGCCCCTGAGATACGCGGATATCCTTTTTCTCAGCAGCCTTGAAGAGGTAATCGTGGAAGACGTCATGCAGAACGGCGAGTTCGTGGTCTCAGGCGGCCGCTTCATAGGTCATCCCACGCCGTACGAGTATCCGGAAAAGATGCTGCGGACCCTCACCGTGGAAAAAGTTACCCCGGAGGACTTCAGGATAAAGGCTCCCGGGACCGAGTCTGCCAAGGTAAGACTCCTGGAGCTTCGAAACGAAACCATCGTGACCCAGTCACTCTGGAAGGCCCCGGTGGAAAGTGGTTTCCTGCGGAACGACCCGGCGGCCGATGTGGTCTACGCGGCGGTAATCAACAGGCGTGACCGCAGAAAGATGGGCAAAGGCCTGGTTAAAGGCACGGGGATCAAGAGCGGCGCCATCGCCACCACTATCATCTGGGATACCTGCAATATCCTCGTCGTCGGGAGCGACGAGAACGAAATGGCCCATGCAGTCAACGAACTTCTCCGGATTCAGGGGGGTATCGTCATCACCCAGGAGGGAAGGGTCATCTATTCCTTCCCCATGCCGGCCTACGGCACGGTTCCGCTTGGCAATATGCCGGAACTGAAGGAGAAGGTGCTGCTTCTCGATGAGGCAATGAAGAAGATAGGGACCTTTACCATGCCGCGCCCCTTCCTCACCATCCAGACCATTCCCTTCACGGGCCTGCCCTTTTTCAGGATAACCGACAAGGGCCTGGCTGACATGAAAGCGAAGAAACTGGTGTCGCTCTTCGTGAAAGAGGAATGAATCGTCAGCATTCAGCGAGAAATCAAGGGGCGCCTTCCGCTGCCCGAAGCTGACGGTCCACAGCTGCCTGCTGAAGGCTGCTTAGGCCTTCCTTTTCAGCCTCCGTGCCTTTCCTTCAAACCTTGGCAGGCTGTTCGGCTGGCACAGTTCCACGTCGGGGGTCACCTTTATATTGCAGACGATCTTATCGGGATGCAGGGGAAGAAGTCGGTCAAGCCTCGCAGCGGTTGCCTCAGAGGGCCATCACTACCAGTTCGTGGTGGTTCAATTCCTTGTAAAGAAAGGCGAGCTGCTCCCGGCTTTCTGCCTGGAATGTTGCGGTAAGGGAGAGGTATTTCCCGCCGGTGGATAACCTGGTGGAGTAGCTGACTCCATTCTCCCCCGGCACGTGGCGCTCCACAATTGCGCATACCACGGCCACGAATTCAAGGCTGTTCTTCCCGATCACCTTCAAAGGATATGAGCATGGGAAATCAATGGGTTTCTTGGTCTCGTTCATTGGTCTCGGCCGGCACATATGATACATGGAAGCAGCCTGAAAGTCAACGCACCCCCATTCGGGCAAGGATCAAGGGAGCTTGAAGCGATTGACAAAAGGCCGATTGGGGCCGATAATGTACCCTGTGACTGGAAAAGTCTGCATAGTGACGCCGGAATTACATCTTCCGGACTGGAGCGGTCAGTCGGGAACGACAGACCGCATTACGCGCATGGTCCGGGATATGGGTCTCGAGGTCCATTTGGCTGAAGTGGTCATTGTAGATGAACCCATAGTGCTCCTCGACGAGAACCGTGAAACGGCATTTGTCGACGGGTTAACGTGCCACAGGATAAAGGCGGGCAGGCCCGGTAACGGCGTTGGTCTTCGAAATGCCCCTGATTCCCTTCATCCAGAGACCCTGGAAATGATCTTCCAGTCGCTGCAGATTCTCCACGATGAGGAGAGATTCGATCTCTTCCATGCCTTTTCTCTTTACCCCGGGGGGTTCATTACGGGGATCCTGTCGAAAGCCGCCGGTGTTCCTTCCATCATTGCCATTGTGGGCGATGATCTGTCCCGATGCCTCTTCAGTCCGGAACTGCTGGGGGTCTGCAGGAGCGGCCTGGACAATGCGGACCGGATCGTCACACCGGGCCTGGATGTTCTGACGAGGGCCGATGCAATGGCGCCGGTAAAACAGAAGGGAAGGGTCATATACGGGTCAGTCGAGGTTCCCCCTCTTGCGCAAGAAAAGCGGCAGCGCAGGAAGCCGTTTCGTGTGGGGTCTGCAGGGGTTTTCTCCCGGGCGAAGGGCTTACCTTACCTCCTGAAAGCAGTGGCCTATGTGAAGGCGCAGAGCAGCCTGGCCCTTGACCTTGCCGGAACAGTGACGGAATCGGAGAAGGATGTTTACGAGGAGATGGTAATAAGAACAGGTGTGGGTGACGTACTGACCCTCCGGTCGCCTCTGCGCATTGAGGAGACCCGGACCTGGTTCGCCTCCCTCGACCTTTTCATCCTCCCTTCCATCTCCGAGGATTGCCCGCAGGTGCTCCTCGAAGCCATGGCCGCAGGCCTTCCCTGCGTGGCAAGCCGGACAGGAGTGGTGGGAGAGATTATCGAAGACGGTGTCTCAGGTATCCTTGTACCCTTCGGTGACGCTATGGCTCTCGTGAACGCACTGGAACAGGTGATCTCCATGCCCGACGGGGGCTTGAGGTTTGGCGCTGCGGCCCGGGAGCGGGCCCTTCTCTTCTCCCCTGCCAGGGAGTCGCAGGCGTGGCAGACCCTATACAGCGAACTCCTCAACAGTTGACCCGGAGACAATCACGGAAAGATTCCATGAGCGTCCCGCGGACTTTTTGACCTCTTCAGGGGCTTGGCGCCCCCGGGACATGAAAGAGAGAATGCATCTCCGGAGAGACGCCGCGAAAGTCCAGATACTGGACGAATTCAGAGAGGTTTAAGCTTTTCATTTCGCGAAAATAGCCCATCCCTTTAGCGCAGAGCTTGCCGGAGGAATCTTCGATGATGCCCTCCACGTGGACGGTCCGGTGGGTCGACTCGACGACACGGGCCGAGGCCCGGTGGACAAGCCCGCAGGCAACGGGCCTCTTGAACTCTACCTCGATCTTCCAGGTTGCAAAGAGTCTCCTTGTATCGGCGTAAAGCACCCACCACATCACTTCATCGAGGAGTCCGCAGACGATGCCTCCGTGGAGCATTCCTGCATACCCCTGAAAGCGCTCATTGGGGGTGAAGTCGCAGACTACCTTCCCGTCCGCGTACTGGAGCTCCAACTCGAGACCGCCCGTTGCCGGCCCGCAGAAAAAGCACTTCTTGTATCCCGGTAATATGCCCTTCATGTCAACTATCTCCTTTTGTTCTTTTGTGCAGAGAAAATATAGACTTCATCGGATTTCCCCATGAAGTATTCCACAGAATAGGAATGGTTGTAAAACAAAACCGGCTGGAGCGTTTGGCCCAATATAGGTACAGGGCAGAGCGTAATACCTTATAGGCAGACAGAGCGATTGC
>JACQXT010000149.1 GCA_016208665.1 Chitinivibrionia bacterium
AACTGAAATGGTTCCACCGGGATCTCAAATCCCTCAGCAAGACGGCCCTTGATAAACTCAAATCTTCCCTCGCCGCCAACAACTTCATACAGCCCTTCAACGTCTGGCAGGCGGCCGGGACCACCGTGATCCTCGACGGCCATTACCGGGCGAAGGCAATGCGCCTCCTGGAGAAGGAAGGTTACAGGATCCCGGACCTGCTTCCCGCTAACTTCATCGAATGCTCCGGGACCACTCAGGCCGCCGAGTTGGTCCTCCTCTATTCCAGCGTCTATGCCGCAGCAACCGCAGAGGGGATCGAACACTTTGCCGCAATCTATGATCTCGATATGCGCCGCCTCATGATGGAGATGGAGATCCCCGATATCGATCTCGCCAAACTCTTCGGCCAGGATCCGGTCCAGGATCCGGAGCGGGTACCCGAAATGAAGCCCGACGACATCCCGCCCATACCCGAGGATCCCCGGACCAGAAAGGGAGACCTCTATGAACTCGGACCCCACAGACTCCTCTGCGGCAGTGCGACGGATCCGGAGCATGCCCTGCTGCTGATGAACGGTGAGAAAGCCGCCATGGTATTCACGGATCCGCCCTATGGGGTCAGCTACGAGGCGGCCTGTGGAAAATTCGACATGATAAAGGGTGATGACAAGACCAACGATGACCTGGTCAATTCTTTGCTCTTGCCATCCCTAAAAGTCGCCGTCCAAGTCACCTATCCGGAAGCTGCGTTCTATATCTGGCACGCCTCGTCTACCCGGGCAGACTTCGAATATGCTCTCAAAGCAGCCGGCCTTATCGAACGGCAATACCTGATCTGGGCCAAACCCGGCTTCATCTTGGGCCACAGCGACTACCGGTGGGCTCACGAACCCTGCTTCTACGCCCACAAGCAGGACCGGACTCCGGCATTTTACGGCGACCGCTCGCAGTCAACCGTCTGGAGAGCGGCCCTCCACCCTGCAGGCTCATCCGCCGCAACCCTTGCCTCCGGCCTTCTGCTCATCGACGGCTCCGGCGGCCGCCTCTTCCTCTCTCCGAAAGCGCCAAAGGGGAAGAAGGTCCGGACCCTCCGGCTCGCCCCCGGGCAGCAGCTCCAGCTCGAGGCGGGCGGCAAGCAAAACGATCTGTGGGAAGTGGGGCGCGATGACACCGGCGATCATCCGACCCAGAAGCCCGTGGAACTGGCAGCCAGGGCGATCGAGAACAGCAGCCTCCCGGGAGAGATCGTCTGGGACGGCTTTCTCGGATCCGGAACCACGCTCATCGCCGCAGAGATCACCGGCCGCAGACATGGTTTATAAAAGAAAAAGGTATCTAATAAAAAGGCCCATCCATTTCGGACGGGCCTTTCAGTATAAGGGTCTATAGCTTATCTGATACCAAAATAATAGATCGCCGACTCGTACACCGGTTGCCTCTGCTCCGAAATACGAACGTATTTAATCATCGTTCCCTCTCCGGCAGCAAACTTACCAGCTGATACATCAGCCAGAAAACCCATCAGGTTCTTTTCTTCCAGGTCGTGGTTTTTTTCTTCCGCCTTTACTGCCATACTCCCCTCCCTCGATTGATTTTGACAAGCTCCGAGCTAAACATGCCACTTCACAAATACATCTTAATTCTACCACAGAAAATTAATCATGTTACCATTTTTTTTCCAGTGTTGGTCTCGATCTCATTTTTCAACCCGGACAAGTCGGTCTCAAACCCGCACTCGCATTTCAGTCTTGCATCACCGGGGAATGGCGACCGCCCATCTTTTCTGAATTTTTCATCGATTTTCGGGTCCGGTATAAACTTGGCATAAAGTTGGTGTACTTTGCCGCAATGTGAGCATTGGTGTGTTATCTCGACCGAATCAAAGGCAGGGCCAGGAATGGCGGGAGAAGATCCTTTGCTGGCATGCTTAAAGATCTTATCTGACTCGGTTGCGAAGATCTTATACGTACTCGTGGTGACATACAGGAATGTCGTGACCGTATGAATCCTGTACACTACGTCCGCAAGATCGGGATTATCGTCTATGCAGATTACCTTGAGTCCTATATCCAACAGATCTTCAATCTTGATCGATCGTCCGTGAGATCTCCATTTTGAGTGGTTGCAGAGTTGTTGGGCAATCTCGGCGGCCCTGCTTTTTTTCATTTCGTCGGTAACCGGCGTTTTGTTTTTCTCGGTCAGATTCCAGTCTCGGAACTTGTATTTCGGAAGCCATTCTATTACGAGGTCTTCAGCAAATTTAAGGGCGTGATTGACCCCACTCAACTCCCCAGGGGTGATCTGTGCTATTATGACCGCATCGACGGGATTTAGTATATGGGGAGGATTGGCTGCTTCCGCCTGTTTGCTCTTGACCCATTCCATATAATCGTACGCAGAGATTGTTGACCGGCCCAATTGGACCTGTGCGTCAATTGGACCCAAACTGCCGGTCTCGGTCATTAGAATTTCATGCCCGGATAATACCATAATGGTCCCCGCGCTCTTCGCCTCTCCCGAAACCACGAAGTTAACAGTATCAAAGGTCGAATGCAGGAATTTGACTATATCCTCCGCGGTCTCACCGCTTCCTCCAGGAGTCTGAATAAAGAAATCAAGGTTCCTATGTACCTTTTGTGGAGATAGTAAGTCGTGTATAACATAGTAATCTGGCCGTTCGAGAGCTGTCTGTGGAATCGGATTCTCCGGCGACGCGCTATAGACGAACAGATATCTGCCGGTCAACTTATTGTACCGGGTGATAAGGTTCAGTAATTCGTCTTGCAGTTCTTGTACACCCACCCCGAGATACTCTTTCATCAGACTCATAGTTATCCTCCAAAGGAAATTACCCGGTAACATTTTGTCCGTGATTATAGTCAATTGTTGCATCTGTTGAAATTGATGTAAAGAAGTTTCTCTCGAATTCCTCCCTTCCAAATTGCCGTATTTTTGGAATGACCCCTATTGACACATTCCGCCCTTAGTTTTTGCCCCTCCGTGCCCTCTCTCCCTAATTTTCAAACCCGCAAAAACCCGAAATCTTCCCCAATTTCCCCCAAAGTTCAGTAGTTTTGTACCGCCTTTTTGGATCGGCCCTTTTTGCGAAAAATCCCGTGATACGATTCCCCCATGCCACAGACAACCTTCACCACATGGACCGCGCTCCTGGCCACGATGATGGACCAGCTCGCTTCCCAGAACATCACCGTCACCTCCGTCACCATCGATGGCAACCTGATCCAGTACCGCACCCTTAAGGAGCTGCGCGAGCAGATAGACTACGTCCGGACCATGGCTGCATACGAGACCGGCACAATCGCCCCCCGCACCTACGCGGGCCAGGGCGGAAGGTGCGAGTGATGGGCGCTGCGGACCGCGTCGCCTCGACCCTCGATCGCCTCGTCGGTATATTCTCGCCCGCTGCCCAGCTCCGGAGGTCCCTCGGCCGTGAACGGCTCGCAGCCTATGAGCGCATGGCCTCCAGCCCCGATTCCGGATCCGGTGAAAATCCCTGGGGAGCCCGCGCCGAAATGTACGCGGCCGCAAAATCAAACCGTCTCACCGGAGGCTGGGCGCCGGCGAACTCCGACGTCAACCGGATCATCGCGGCCTCGTCCCCCATGGTCCGCGCCCGGGTCCGTCAGCTCATCCGTGACTTTCCCTACTTCCACCGCGCAGCATCCGTCTCCGTCGACTACGTCGTCGGCTCCGGGATCACTTTCCAATCGCGAATCCTCGAACCTTCCGGCAAAGCATTCGACAAGCAGTGGGTCCAGGCAACGGAAGACGCCTTCTCCTTCTGGATGGACGAAGCCGACTTTGCCCGCAAGCTCCATTACTACGAGATCATGCAGCTCGGCAAGCTCCAGGATAACGAGTCCGGCGAGTTTCTCATCGTCAAGCGCTTCGACCGCTCCGTGCCCCGGTACCTGCCCTATCGACTCCAGATGATCGAGGCCGACTGGCTCACCGATATGGGAGCAACCCCCGTCGGCGGATCGGGCAAGAGCTATATCGACCAGGGCATAGAGTATGACATTCAATCCGGCCGCGTCATTGCCTACCATTTCACGGATCCTGATGGCTGGGGCCGCGTCACCAAGGTCCTCGCAAAAGACGTGGTCCACGGCTTCAAGACCTTAAGACCCGGCCAGCTCCGCGGCATCTCTCCCTACGCCGCCGGCGTTATTCTCGCCAATGACCTGGACAATTACATCGGGGCCACGGTGGACACCGCCAAGCTCGCCGCCAAGTGGCTCGCCATAGTGGAGACAAGCGACCCCATGTCCAGGCAGTTCCCCAACACCCAGGTCCCCACGGGCCTCCAGAACCTCGCTCCCGCGGACTCGACGAAGAAGATCGAATATCTGGAAAACGCCATCATCGAATACCTTCGCCCTGGAGAAAAAATAACCCTCTCCCAGAACCCGAACCCCTCGGCCGCTTTCTCCCCCTTTGTGAAACTCATGGTCTGCATCTATTCCATCGTCACCGGGATCCCCTACGAGCTGATCTCCGGAGACTATGACGGCCTCAACTATTCCGTGAGCCGCGCAAAGCGGAATGACTTCGCCTTCGAGCTGCGTCCCCTCGCGGCCCGTCATGTCCGGCAATTCTGCATGTCGACCTTCCGGCCCTTCATGGATACTGCAGTCCTGGCAGGTAAGCTGCCTTTCCGGGATTACTTTCAGAGCCCCTTCAAGTACCTGGCCTGCGAATGGCAGCCGCCCGGCATGGAAGCCGTCGCCCCCTTGCGCGAATCAAAGGCCAACATAGACCAGATGGGAGCGGGCCTCCGCTCGCCCCAGGAGATCGCTGCCGCCCGTGGCCGTGACCTCGAGGATATCTACAAAGAGATCGCTGCCGCCAAGAAGCTCGCCACCACACTCGGGCTCGATTTCACCGCCGCCTCCACGGCCCTGGCCAACAACCCGGCCGCCATCGCCCCGGGTACCGCCGACAACAACGGCACATCGCGCAGCACCGCCCGATCCCTGGAGGATCTCCAGATGCAGCTCATGGACCTTGTGGACCGTCTGGACGCCTTGTCCATGAGGCAATAGAGGAGGAAACATGCCGCAGAAACCCAAAGCAAATAAACCCGCTACCAATCAAGCACCTTTTGAATTGGACCTGCACTGCAGGTCGGTCATCATCCCCCAGGCAAACGGCGTCCCGGCTTCATTTGATGAAACCACCCGCAGCTTCGAGGCAGATTTTGCTACCGAGGAGCCCGTATGGTCTATCGACATGCGGACGTGGGAGCCCGTTCTCGATCTCACCCTAATGTCCGGTTGCGTCCTGCCCGGATCCGGCCAGATCCCCATGCTCGACAGCCATGTTCGGATAGGGACCGCTGCAGCCCTGGGAATGACGCTCCAATCAGGTACCGATTGTCTGATAGGCTCGGGGCGCCAATTGGCAGTTGCCAATGGCAAGCTGTCCGGCCGCATATATTTCTCTTCCGTTGAGGAAGCAGAACCGCCCTACACCAAAGCCCGGGAGGGTCACCTGACCGATGTCTCACTCGGATATAAACAACTGGATGGAGTAAGGATACCGGCGGGCACCACGGGAATAGTTCAGGGGAGATCCTACACGGCGCCGGCAGAAGCCCCCCTCAACGTAATCACCAAATGGCAGCCCAGAGAAATAAGCGTCTGTGTTTTCGGCGCAGACGAAGCAACGAAAATCCGCAGCGCCCTCGCTGACGGGAATCCACCAAAAATCCATAAGGAGGTACAAACCATGGATGAGAAATTAAGGGCACTCCTCGAAGCGAAAGGATTGCCGAAGACCGCAACAGAAGCAGAGGCCTGGGCATTTGCCGAGAACCTCGCGCCGACCAACACTCGTGCTGCAGCAGAGCCTCCTGCCGCGCCCGCCGCGGTTCAGCCTGGCGATGAAGCGATCCGTGCCGCCATCGGCGCAGAGCGCACCCGCGTCTCCGAGATCGATGCCATGTGCGCCCGTTTCGAATGCACCGATCTGGCCCCGGAGCTGCGCACATCCGGCGCGACCGTCGACCAGGCCCGGGCGAAGGTGATGGAGAAGATCTCCGCACGCTCCACCGACAACCCCGGCCCAACCTACCGCCCGCCCATCGAGATGGGTCTCGACAGCCGCGATAAATTCCGCGCCGCCGTGGTCGACTCCCTGATCATCCGTTCTGCCCACGAAGCGATCCGCAAGTCTCAGGGCGCGGTATTTGAAAAACCTGCGCCCGGCGCCCTCGATCTTCTCGGCTTTTCGCTTCGGGAACTCTGCCGCGAGTCCCTCCGCGTCCAGGGCCTCCCTTCAGGAGGAAACGCCCTCGAAATGATCGGCCGCGCCCTCACCACCTCTGACTTCCCGCTCATCCTCGCCGCCGTGGCGAATAAATCTCTCATGGCCGGCTGGGAGACCGCCTCCGAGACCTGGCAGATCTGGTGCGCTGTCGGGTCAGTTTCCGATTTCAAGCTGAATACCGCCGTTCGTCCGTCGGAAGGTTCCGACCTTGATGAGGTACCGGAAGACACCGAGTACACCTACGGCACCCGCTCCGAGCAGCAGGAGCAGTATAAAGTCGTCACCTACGGCAAGCTTTTTGCCCTTTCCCGGCAGACCATCATCAACGATGATCTCGGCGCACTCACCGACGTCCCTGCCATGCACGGCGAGTCCTGGGCACGCAAGATCGGCGACCTCGCTTATGCGGTCCTTACCGCCAACGCCAATATGGGCGATGCCCACCCCCTCTTTAGTGCGACCTACCATTCCAATGTTGCCACGGGCGGTGATATCGGCGCCGTGGGCGTCGCTACCATGGAAGCCGCAGTAAAGGCAATGAAGAGCCAGAAAGACATCCTCGGCCTCAGACGGCTCAACATCAGGCCCCAGTATTACCTGGCCCCCGTCTCCGTCGAAGGAGCCTCGGAGGTCTTCTTCAAGACGGAGAAATTCTCCGACCGCGCCGCAGCGGCAACACCTGACGCGTCCGACGCATCGAGCCGTGTAAATATCTACTTCAACACCCTGACCCGAGTCTACGAGCCGCGTCTCGATGACGACGACGACAAGACCTGGTACCTGGCAGGACCCAAGGGCAAGACCGTCAAGGTGTTCTTCCTCGGCGGGAACCAGACGCCCTACATGGAGACCAAGCAGGGATGGAACGTAGACGGTGTGGAGTACAAGGTCCGCGGTGACGCAGGCGCGAAGGCGATGGACTGGAAAGCACTCTACCAGAACCCGAATACGTAAGGAATACAGGGACCGAAAGGGGTCCAGGGTTCGAGCAGATTCCTTGAACCCTTCATCCCTTGAACCCTTGAACCCTAACACTTTAAAGGAGGTAACACCATGGCAGCTAACCTGATTCAGAAGTTAGGACAATATATTTCCCTGGCCATCGCAAGCAAGTCGTCCGGGGATCCCATCATGCAGGGGCATCTCCCCGCGGTGGCCCTCATAGACACAGACGCCGCCGGGAAGCTCTCCATAGACACAGGCCCCGCGGTCTACGATCTCTCCGTCAAGGCAATCGACGAGAACGGCAATAGCGCCGTTCTCGTAGGAGATCCCCTCTTCTATGTCGCGGCCGACACGCCCAAGCTCTCCAAAAAAGCCTCCGGCAAGTTTTACGGCTACGCCCTGGAGGCAATCACCGCAGGATCCACCGATACAATCAAGGTCCGCCTCCAGGCGGGCGGCCATATCCCGCAGATCGGATCGTTCAGCTCGATCACATCCGGTTTCGGCATCGACTTAAGCGCCGTTACCGCAGCATCGAGGGTCTACGCCGACGATGGTGGCGAAGAACTCTGGGCCCTAGGGTCCGTACCGGACAGAAGAGTAAGCCTGGCCAGAATGCTCGTTACTGCAGACCAGACGGGCGGCCACATCAGGCTTGCATCCAAGATGGGCCACCTGAAAGCGTACAATGTCGGGTGGAACACCGAGCAGGCAGCAGGCGTCTACGGCTACCTCGAACTTGTACGCGCCGCAGGGACCGTCGCTTTAGGTGGCTACGGAAAGAGCGCAGCCGTTATCGGATGCGTCGAGAACTCCGGGGCCATTACCGTGAGCGCGAACCATATCCTCGCCGGCATGGCGGCTATCTCCAAGATGAACGGAAACCTCACGCAGACGGGAAAGACCGTGGGCTTCCTGGTAGACATCTACGACAACACCAACTGGTCCGACGCATCGATCGCCCGGTCGAAATGGGCCTATGGGCTTTACGTGCCCGCCAGGGCCGCGGAGTGCGGTTTCCTCATTGGAGACTTCGCCTCTGCCACTGCCGGATCCGGAATAGTCCTCAATTCCACCATTACTGCCGCGGCCAGGATCTACGCCGACGATGGCGGGGTAGCCCTCTCGGGCGGCGACATCAGAGCCGGAGTAGCAAGGCTCCTCATCACCCAGCCGATAGTCGACACGGATCTGACGATCTCCGGATGGGTAGGACAGATCAAAGTCGGCGCCGTAGACATCAGCGCCAACACGTCCTACGTGGCAGGCGCCAGGGGCTATGTGGAAATCGCCGCGGGCGGGACCGTCTATAACGCAGCCGGCCTCCGGGCAACCGTCGAGCTGCCGGCAACGGCCGTGATCAACACGAATGGCATCCTCTCCGGACTTATGATCGATGCCATCAGCCTCGGAGGGACTCACACCGGCAAGGCATCAATGGTCCACATCCCGAATCCGCTGGCTGGAACGTGGGACTATTTCCTCGACTTCGGCAGCGCCCCCGGGGCGATTGCGGCTGACACGAGCGCAACACCCGGAAACGCAACCCACAAGATCACATGCAGGATAGGATCGACCGACTTCTACCTGATCGGTTTCGCAGACTTCTAAGATCGGGATCCTGAACAGGAAATACCGGGAGGGGCCTTTGAGGTCCCTCCCATAAAAAACCGACAGAAAGGAGCAATCGTATGATAACGGTGCATGTAGGAGAATTACCGGCGATACTCGAAGGGATCAACGAGATATCCGAAGCCCGCCTGCCGATAAAGACGGCGCACAAGGTAGCCAAAATCGCCAAGAAGGTAGTGGAAGAGCGGCAGATCGCCGAAACATCGAGGATGAAGCTCGTGGACCGGTATGCGGAAAAAGATGAAAACGGCCGGCCCGTGACCGAAGGCAATGTTTACAAGTTCGCCGACGTGGAAGGCTTCGGAAAAGAGTACGGCGAGCTGTGCGAGATAGAGATCTCCATCGATATCGAACCTTTGACCCTGGACGAACTCGGCGATGTTCAGCTCATGCCGGTGACCCTTATCAAGCTCGATGCTTTCATAGCGGAAGACGGCAAATAACCCAACGGTCGGGTCGGGACTGTAAATCCCGTCCTTCCCTAACCTGAATGGAGGCTTGAATGGAAGCAACAACGCTGCGACATGACACAAAGACGGTGGGGATAGCGGCTGTTGAGATCGTCCCGGGCAGGTCCCGCCGAAGCGTGATTGTCCAGAACCTTTCCACCAACGACGTCTATGTCGGCGGATCGGGCGTGACTACGGCCAACGGGATAAAGATCATTCCCGGAGCCTCGGCGACGATCTACACCTCAGCCTCGGTCTACGCCATAGCCTCCGGGGCGGGTTCCGACGTTCGGTACCTGGAGGAGGCCTGATATGGAGATCACGAAACCCGTCGAGGTCGACACCGACGTTTCTCTCACCGCGAACAGCGATCAGAAGGTGGCGTCTCAGAAGGCCGTAAAAGCCTATGTTGCCTCCGCGATCGGCGCGGCCGCGCTGCCTGATCCCCTGCTCTACAAGGGTGCCCTTAACTGCTCCGGAGCCCCCAACTAGCCCGCGGCATACGCAGGCCATGTCTACATCGTGAGCGCCGCCGGCAAAATCGGCGGGGCCTCGGGGCCTTCGGTGGAGGCGGGCGACATGCTGATCTGCTCCGTCGATTCCACGGCCACGGGAACCCAGGCGGCAGTGGGCGCAAACTGGGACATCCTCCAGACCAACATCGCCAACCCCGCAAACTACCTGGAGATCGATTAGATGGAGCTGAACCCCATCTTCCAGAAGGCGGTCCTCGATATCCACATTGACCGCGGCGTCGAGGCCACCTTCACCCATGGCGCCGGCACTCCCGTCGCCTGCCACCCCATCATGCGCCAGGAGCCTACGCCCCAGCCAGGCGGGTATGAGGCCCAGGTACCCGCGATCGTCACGACAATCACGGTGCCTATCGAGGAGATCGTCGACACTCCCGTCGCCGGCGACACGTTCACCACCACTGCAGCCACCTACACGGTCCAGGGACCGCCTATCGAGAACAACGGCTATGTCTGCAAGGTGGTGGTCATATGAGCCAGCCTTCAATCAGGATCGACCGCGCCCAGCTCGCCGATGTAAAAGCGACCTTCGCCGGTGTCGGAAATATCGCCCCGAAGGTGATATCCCGCTCCATCAACCGCGCCCTGGACGGGGTCAAGACCGACGGATCCCGCCTGGTGAACCAGCAGATCACGGCCAAGGTCAGCGTCATCAAGAAAAGTTTCACCATGTCGCGGGCCACAGTGAATCGCCTTACCGGGACGGCCTCTTCTTCCGGGAAACCCCTGCCTCTGATCGAATTCTCTTTCAGACAGACGAAGAAGGGCGTCACCATCCAGATCTTCCGGAACAAGGCGAGAAAACTCATCCCGGGAGCCTTTATCACCACGGTGAAAAATGGCCATAGCGGCGTATTCTGGAGAGTCTATCACGAGACGAAGAAACCCGTCCGTCCGAAGGTCTCCTATGGCCGCCTCCCGAAGAAGTACCGTCTTCCCATGAAGGAATTATTCGGACCCCGGACCCCGGACATCCTTTCTCCTCCATGATCGCCTCGACGCAGAGACAAATTTTGAGCTTTCCAAGCTCAACAAATCGGCGGTGGCCTCATGAGCGAGACCCTCTCCATCCGCCAGAGGATTATCGAAGCCATAATCACCCGCCTCGCCCAGGTGCGCATTGCCAACGGCTACGAGACGGATTGTGGCACCCACGTCTTTCGGGCCGTGCAGCAGCCAGCCCCCACGGACTGTCCCTGCTTCGTGATCTGGCCCGGCATCGAGGAGGCCGGAAAGAAATACGGCAGGCAGGCCGCGCTCCTTCCGATCCGGATCGAGGGCTTCACCGCGATCCCCCCGCCCCCGGCGACAGCCGTCGACGTCATCACCCTCACGGAGCGGATCATCGCCGACCTGATCGAGGTCATGTGCGGCGCGATCTGGACCAAAGCCTACACTTCCGGAGGCGGGGCCTATGTGCCTGTCGTGGGAGATACGGTCACGGGCCACGCGTCGACAGCCACGGCCCTCATCGCCGGGATCACCGTCACCACGGGCAGTATGGGCGCCGGCACGGCAGCAGGCGTCCTGACCCTTCGCCGCCTCTCCGGTACCTTCCGCGCGGAAAACCTGGACATCGGAGCCCATCTCGACGTGGCGACGATAGCCGGAGCCCCCGCGCCTCAGTCCCACTTGGCGGCCGCCACCTTGTCCCTGGCGGAATCCCTCGATTACACCGGAGGAGGCGTGGAGAACTACCCCGAACAGGGCCACACGACAAGCGGCGCCGTCGCCGTCTTTAATGTCGGTTACAGCACCATCATTGGCAACCCATACAGTCAATAACTCTACAAGGAGGATCGCATGAA
Source organism: Chitinivibrionia bacterium (assembly GCA_016208665.1). Taxonomy (GTDB): domain Bacteria; phylum Krumholzibacteriota; class Krumholzibacteriia; order WVZY01; family WVZY01; genus JACQXT01. The sequence goes on from JACQXT010000149.1 coordinate 11,641, forward strand.
CGCAGAAAATGCAGTAGTCAGCTACGAAGCAGGCCAGACAGCCGTGGCCATGGTGGCACTCACCGACCAGGGCGACCATAAGGATTTCCGCTCCGCCGATACCCTCTGGAGCAATAAATCCGGCTATGAGCCTTCCGTCAAGCCCAACGGACTCGCCACAGGCGGCGTCGTAACGCCGGCAGCAGGAGGAGGAAACGACCACATCGATGTGGCAGCCCTCACCTGCTATCTCGCGGGAGTCCTTACCACCGTGGGAGCGGCGACCAACGTCGATATCAGCCGCGGGGTGACGACTGATATCTGCATGATCACCTCCATCACCGTAACCGACGCCGGCGCCATTGCCGCGGTGGCAGGCACCGACGGCACCGCATTCTCCACCACGCGCGACGCTGCAGGAGGACCTCCCCTGATCCCCGTGGGGTCTATCGAGATCGCCCAGGTCCGCACCACCTCCGTCACCGCCGCGCCGGTCGCCGAGACGGAGATCTTCCAGGTCGTGGGCACGCACTGCGAACGCTATGATTACCCCACGTGGGAAGAGCATCGCGCCAACGTCGAAGCCGGGATCCTCGGAAACGCCGGCGTCGAGTTCGCCGCAGCCCTGCCGCTGATCCATACTGGAGCCGTGGCCAAGAAGGTCTACGCCGCCTATTACGTCCCGGAATTCACGGAGGTACCGAAAGCCTCCGATTTCGTCCCTCCCGAGACGACCCACTCTGTCGCCTCCAAACAGATCTACGGCAAGACCCTGGGCTCCTCGGCCAGTTCTCTCAATCAGGGCTCCTTCGTGGCCTACCTGGAGGACGGTATTTCGGACGGGCTCCTCGCGGCCAAGAACCAGACACTCTGGTTCAAGTTCAAGCAGGACCGCCTCCGGGATCCCTACATCCTCTGCCAGGGCAAGACGGGAATCAGCAGGACATTTCCCGCCGGCGACCAGATCTCGGCGAACGTGACCATCTCCGCAGAGGAGAGCGCCCTCGAGGTGACAGCATAATGCCCTTTAACAAGAAAGCCTTCATGGCCGCAAAGTTCGTAGCCCGCGAAGA
>JACQXT010000150.1:0-4494 GCA_016208665.1 Chitinivibrionia bacterium
GCACGCTGCTCTTCGGCGGCATACGATACCATAGTCAGAATGCCGGCCAACAACAAAGCGAAGACACAGCCTTTGATGATGAATGCCTTTCTCATTTCTGATCTCCTTCTGCATGCTGCGACATGTGGAGCGTGAACTTTGTCGTCTGTCCGAAATTGGTAACGCGCGCCACTAAAGATTTGTCACCGATGGCGACGACCCTTCCGTTTCTTACTTCGTCTCCGACTCTCAGTATATAGCTGAAACCGCTCTGGTCCTCCAACAGGCCGAACCTATCGAGATCGCCCTTGACGATGCCGACGAGTTCGACGCTGTTGAGGTCCACAGGTTCCATTTTCTTATCCTTCACGAAATCACCGACGATCAACGACGAGAACGGATCTCTCCGGTTGAATGCGCTGTAGTAGTAGCTGGCTTCCCGCAGCGCCACCTTGCCCGGTTCGCCCGCGCCCTCGCCCAGAACGGCGGGAGGCTGAACGAGCGCGCACGCCGCACACGCCAGCAGGAGCGCTTTCACCGGCTTTTTCCCGCATCTATTTACTGGTCTCATGTTCCACTCCTCCGAGTAACGTGTACGCTGTCAGCGTGAAATCGGCAACGACGGTGCTGTTCTGGAGATCGATTTTCTTCTCCTTGTCCTTGCCCGTGCCTTGGGTCGAGGCCTTGACGGCCAAATCGCCCACGTTGACGATCCGTTCCATGTTGGCCAGACGGCTGAGGAAGATGCCCAGATGGTGGTATCCTCCCCGCACGCGGACCTTGATCGGATGGCTCGTGTAAAATTCATTCGGGACCGACGGCATGGGCTGGAAGAGCATGAACTCGATTCCGCCCTTGCTGCCGGCGGTCGTTACCTGCCGCAGAAGATCGGGCATTTCCTTTTCTTCGGGAAGCAGCTCCGTGGCCGACAGCCACTGCTCGTGCAGCCGCAAGTATTCCGCTTCCAGCGCCGCGAGGCTGCTGACGGTCTTCCGGGCCTTCTCCAATTCGGCGCTCAGTTGCGAGTACTCGGCTTCCATGGCCTGAATCCTCGCCTTCCTGACCTGGTAGCAGAAGGAGAAGAAGCTCGAACCGAAATAGACGTATCCCAACGCGCCCACCAGCAGCAGGACGACCATCAACCTTTGTATTTTCGGGTCTTTAAGATTCATTGCTCGCCTTTCCTGTCAATGGGGATTCGGCCGCGATTCGCTGCAGCGAGTACTCCAGCGAAAACTTGATCACGCTGTACTCCATGATCTTGCCTTCCTGGGCCAGCACGAGCGCCACGATGCCGGGTTGGGCCGTTCTCTCCAGGTTGTTCATGAAATCGGCTATGATGTAGTTGGAGAAGGTGATCCCGTCGAGACTCACCTTCGAGCCTCCCGTTTCTTGAACGGAGGTAAGCCAGCAATTCGCAGGCAATTCTTCGCTGATATCGTTCAGCATCTTCACCCGCAGATACCTGTCTCTGTCGAGGGATGCAATGATATTCAACCGCTTGTTCACTTCTTCGCGTTCCTTCGTGAGCTTTCGTATCTTCTCGAGCTGCGGAGCCAGCTGCGCCGACTCTTCCTTCGCCTTCGCGATCTTCAGCTCGAGTTCGGCGGTCTTTCTGGATTGGAGCGTCCACACGGCGAACACCATTGCGGCGAATACGCCCGCGATGACCACCGGCCAGACGAAATTCACTCCGGACAGGGAAGGAAGCTTCAGGCTTCTCGAAGCCTTTCTATCCTCCAGAGGGAGCAGGTTGATCCGGATCATTTACTTTCCCCCCCTTCTCAGCGCAAGGCCCAGTGAAACGGTGAGGAGCGGAGCTATCTTGTCGAATCCGTCGTCCTGGGAGATCAGCTCCTCGGAACGGGCGATCCGCGAGACGGCATCGTTCATCTTGAAATTGATCTCGTGTTTTTCGCTCAGGATGTCCACCAGCCATGGAATGCGGGCGCCGCCGCCGCTCAAGACGATATCGTCGATATGTTCCGCATCGCCCGCGGTCTTGAGGAACGATATCGACCGTTCTATTCCCGTCGAGAGCTCCTTCGATGCGTCGGCGATCACTTTCCTGCATTTCTCTTCGTCCTCGATCTCGCTTTCGCCGCTCAAGACGGCTTCCGCCTGCTCGAACGTGATGCCCTGTTCCCGTTGGAGGGCCTGCAGGAAAATGTTGCTGCCGATGCTGAGATCTCTCGTAAAGTTCGGTATTCCGTCGTGGATGATATTTATGTTGGTGACGTCGGAGCCTATGTTGACGAGGCCGGTGACGCCGCCGGCGCTTTCGCCGTTCAGCAGTTCGTACGCATTCTGAATCGCAAACGAATCCACGTCGATGACGACGGGATTGAAACCGGCGTCGCGGATGAGGCTGGCGTGCGTATTGACCATTTCCTTCTTCGCGGCCACCAGGAGAATCTCCATCTGATTCGCGCCGACGTCCTCTTTCAGAATCTGGAAATCGAGGCACACGTCGTCGATATCGAAGGGAACGTGCTGTTCGGCCTCCCAGAAGATCGCTTCCTTGGCGTCGTCAGGATTCATCTTGTCCATGACGACTTTCTTGACGATGACGGCGCGTCCGGAAACGGCCGTAGCGACGTCTTTCCTGAGGATGCCGGCCTTCTGAGCGCATTCCTGAATGCCCTCGATTACAAGGCTGCGATCCATGATCTCTCCCTCGACGATCGCCTCCGGGGGAATCTTGACCAGACCGTATTTCACCAGCATCGGCTCATCTTTTGAATGATCCACCTCAACCATCTTGATGTGGCTGGATCCGATATCCAGGCCGATCGAAGACTTACCTTTTCGTGAAAAGAGTTTCATCGTTGCACCAGCCTTGCCTTTGTTCATTGACCGCCCCCGCGCCTATCTCATTGCTTCGCAAAGCGCGGCTGCCGGGCGGAACGGGCTCTCGATTTTGCGCATGCTTGCCGGTGTGTCGGACGCAACAAATATGCCAGGATGGAGGGGGCGGCGGAAACGCTCAACTTCTTGTTTTGAAGCATCTTAAAAGACTCGAGGGGCTGCTCCAAGACGCGGGTTTTCTCGCAAAGTGCACGTTTCCTCCGGCCTTCGTGCAACGCCCTACCCGAAATAGTAGTGCAGGTAATAGTTCCAGAGCGCGGGGCCGAAGGCGAGGACGAGAAACGCGGAAGGAGCGAGGAACGATCCGAATGCGACGGCGGTCCTCCCGTCGCCGCCTTTGCGAATAAGATAGAGACCGTAGACGCTGCCGAAGAGCGATGCGAGAAACAGGATGGGAAACACGGAGCGCCATCCCATGAACGCGCCGATCATCGCCATCAGTTTGACGTCTCCGAACCCGAGTCCGTCCACCTTGCGAACCGCCTTGTAGAGGAACGCGACGGCGAGAAGAGCGCCCGCTCCGACCGCGGATCCCGCGAGCGATTGCGTGATCGTGATGTCCAGGAAGCGCAGCGACCCCGCCCATCCCAGGACGGCGCCGCCCAGGGAGAGGACGTCGGGAATGATCCGGTGATACCAGTCGATGAACGTAATGACGAGGAGCAGCGAACAGAACGCGTAGATCCAGAGCGCCTCTGGCGATACACCGTAGCGCCGGACGCAATACGCGGCGCAGGCCGCCGAGATGATTTCCACGGCGACGTACGAGGGAGCGATCCGCTCTCCGCAGCGGCGGCACCGGCCCCTCAGCAGGAGGTAGCTCGCCACCGGCACGTTATCGTACCAGGCGATCGCCGATGAGCAATGCGGGCAGGAAGAACGTGGCCGTACGATCGAACGCCCGCGCGGGAGGCGGTAGATCAGAACGTTGTAGAAGCTCCCCAGGATCGAACCAAGCAGCGCGTCGGCGGCGGCGATGGCGAATGCGGGGCTACATGCGGTCATGAGAGTCTGCGCGACGGGTTTGATTTTTTAGTCTCTGGAGGTACCGTTCGGCGAGCTGCCGCATCAGGGGCTCCTCGCTCGTATTCAATATCTCCTCCCACATGCGTATGGACGTCTCCTCGTGGCCGGCCTTCGAGTACACGAACGCCGCGAATCGCTGCGCCTGCGGCGGGCAATCCGGCAATTTCGATGCAAGGTGAAAATAGCGGGCGGCGATATCGTAGTCATGCCGGTCGATGTAGTGCAAGAGGCCGATTTCGAATGGTAGCTCCCAGGAGGTCGGATTGCAAGACATCCCTTTCTTCAGAAACCCGATACCTTCGTCAAAGGCTCCGGCATCCTCGCAGAGCACCAGCGCCCCGAACGTGTATCCGAAGAGGAAGTGCGGGTCGAGGGAAGTGACGATATCGATCAATCCCTTGAAGTATGCCAGGTCGTGATTGCCCTTCCTGAAATCGCCGAAATACTGGACCGCCGAAAACCACACGAAGTCGGCGACGACCTGTTTATATCCCAGGGAGACTTCATCGATGAATTTCCCCGACGGCAGGTAGAGGTTGTCGTGCAGGTAGGGCCTGTCGTTGTACTTCGAAGCCTTGATCGTGGAAACAACGCACCCTGCCGCGATGAGCGTGGCCGCGA
>JACQXT010000150.1:4568-5937 GCA_016208665.1 Chitinivibrionia bacterium
AAAAACGAACTCAGCACCGGAGAGGTGAGCATCGTAAAAAATACCATGACGGAGGCCATGAGGGCGGTCTCGATCGCCGAGAGATACATCGCCCACAGCATGTTCCCGGTCACGGGATTGCGGCCGAGCAGCATGGTCGCGAGAAACGCAGCCGCCATGAGCAGCATCACGAGCATGACTGTGCCCACCATGCCGCAGTACTTGCCGATGATATAATCGACCCTGCTGATCGGTTTCGAGAGCATGGTCGTGAGTATTCCCTTCTCCTTTTCGCGGTAGTAGGATCCCGCTCCCAGGAGAACGACGAGCACGACGCCGAACAGGGATACCGACGCCAGTCCCAAATCGATCATGATTTTCTTCTGGGCTCCGACGGCGAGCGGCGACAGGACGTACGATGATCCCATCAAGAGAAGCACAAACACCAGAACGACCAGCAGCACCTTTTCTTTAATGTATTCCTTGAGCGTGAATTTCGCGATGGACAGAATGGGCATCGGGACTCCCTCTATCGTTCCAGAAGCATGGGTTCAGGAGACTGTTTTTTCGCGCGAGGCTTGCCCGCACTCTCAGGGACGCAGCCGCTGAGGGCCTCCACGAGACATTCTTCGAGCGACGCCTTCGCGGGCTTGACTTCGAGGACGGCGCCGTCGTACGAGTAGATGGTCGAGATAAGCATTTTCAGCATCGCTTCCCCCGCACACTTCACGACGACGAGGTCCGGGCCCGAATATACTTCGCGAACCCCCGCGACGGTGGAGGTGAGCGTCCCGGCGGAAATGCCGGACGCGGTCACTTCCACTTCCCCGCTCCCGGCTTCGTAGAGTTCGGATACGGTCAGGAATTTCGCGATGCTCCCGTTTTTCAATATGCCGACACGGTCGCACACCGCCTCGACGTCGGGCGCGATATGAGAACTGAGCAGAACCGTCTTGCCTTCCCCCTTGAGCGACAGGAAGAGATCCTTGAGTTGCTTTCTTCCGATCGGATCGAGTCCCGTGTAAGGCTCGTCCAGGAGGAGAAGATCGGGATTGTTGATGAGCGCGACGGCGACACCGAGACGCTGGCGCATGCCCTTGGAGTAGTTCTTCACCTTCACGCGAGCCTTTTCCGCCAGTCCGACCGCATCGAGGAGGCGCGCCTTCCGGACCTTCAGCACCGGCCGCTCGATTCTGAAGAGCTCGCCGGCGAGCTGGAGCGTCTCGTCCGCGTTGAGATACGGGTAGAGCCCCACGTCTTCGTTCAGGTATCCGATCCTGCGCCGCGCCTCGCGGGTGGCTCCGGTGGAGCCGAAGATCGAGATTCTCCCCGTCTCGAGCTTGAGGAGGCCCAGCACCAGCTTTATGGTGGTCGTCTTGCCGGCGCCGTT
>JACQXT010000151.1 GCA_016208665.1 Chitinivibrionia bacterium
GGCCGAGCCGGCGCCGCAGCGCTAGGGAAGCGCCGTCCCAAGCGGCGGCGGACCCCAGACAGGGCACATATGCGGACATTCAAGGCATCCGCACTGTTACGGAAAGCTGCAATAGGGGGCTCGATGCTCCCTATTGCGTTCTCTCCCCTTCTGGATTCCTGCGTGGAGCGGCGGGAGTTTACCTATCCCGCGAAGGACGAAGTCGTCGCGCGCGTCGACGGCGAAGAGGTCATGAAGAACGAATTCGAGCTTCTCCTGCCGAAGGACGCGGAATTCGAGATGACGGCGGAGGAACGGCACGCGTATCTCGAATCGTGGATCACTACGGAACTCCTGTACCGGGAAGCGGTGCGTTCGGGGCTGGGAGAGGACGAGGAAATCCGGGCGCGGCTCCTGCAGGTAAAGAAGGACCTGATAGCCGACCGGCTGGTGCAGCGCGTGGTCCAGGAGAGAGCGGTCGTCTCCGAGGCGGAAGTCCGGGCGTATTACGAACGGCACAAGCGGGAGTACACGAACGAATTCAGCGTGAGCCATGTGCTCGTGGCTACCATGGAGGAGGCGGTGATGGTGAAGGAACGCCTGAAACACGAGCCGTTCGACCGCGTGGCAAGAATGTATTCCTTGGACAAGGATTCGCGCCACGGCGGCGACCTCGGATTCCTGTCGAAGGGGAACATGATGCCCGAATTCGAGGACGCGGTATTTCGCATGGCCGTCGGAGACGTCAGCGACATCATAGAATCGGAATTCGGGTATCATGTCATCACGCTGAGGGATATTCGCCCTGCCAAGCAGGAAGTCTCATTCGAGGATTTCAAGGAAGAAATCGCCGGCCGGCTGATGATGAAGAAGAGGACGGCGGTGTACGACAGCCTGGTCGCGGCGCTCAGAAGCAGCAGGAACGTCCAGATACTGGACCAGGAGCTCATGGCGATCATGGACGGAGAGGAGCCGGACACCCTGCCGGCGAGCTTCGGCTTCTCCATGGAGGAGCCGGACTCGTTCGCCGTCGAGGAACCGGATACGTTCGAGTGATATGAAACGAATCCAGACAACGATATATTCGGTTATGGCTGCATCTCTCTGCATCGCGGGGCCGCTCTGCGCGCAGAAGGCGCTGGTGGAGAAGGTCGTCGCGGTCGTCGAGGACGAACCGATCTTTCTCAGCGAGCTCGACCAGATGGTCAAGCAGTATATGATGCAACGGGGGACAACCGCCGCGACCGACGCGCAACGGCGCGTGTTCGAGGACCAGGCGCTGGAGGAATTGATCGGCAACAAGCTTGTTCTCGTACAAGCCAAGAAACTCGGGCTCGACGTGCCGTTCTCCGACGTGGAACGCAGGGTCGACCAGGCGCTGGAGGAAAACAGAAAGCTTCTCGGGAGCGAAGAAGCGTTCACCAAGCAGCTGGAAGCCGAAGGACTGACGCTGGACGAGCTGAAGCAGCTGTATCGCGAACAGATCCGCAACCGAATGCTCGTCGAACGGGTCCTCGCGAAGGACATCGACAGGGACGACATGCAGGTGGGCGAGGCCGAATTGCAGAAAAGCTACGAAGAAAAGAAGGGAGATTTCCCGAAGCGCCCCGAGGTAGTCCATCTCGCGTCCATCCTGTTTTCCTTTCAATCGTCCGCGGCCGCCCAGGCGGAAGCGAGGCGCGCCGTCGAGGACATTCTTGACAAGATTCTCGGCGGCATGGATTTCGCCGAGGCGGCGAAAAAATACTCGCAGGACCCCGGCGCGCCGAACGGAGGCGACCTGGGATTCATGAACCCGGACGATGTCCAGGAAAAGAGTTTCGCGGAAGCCGCTCTCAAGCTCCGGGACGGCGAGATAAGCCCTCCCGTTCAGACCTCTTTCGGCTTCCACCTCATCCAGCGAGTGGAAAAGAACGATGATCGCAATGAATTGCACCTCCGGCACATCCTGGTGAGAATCGTTCCAAGCGACAAGGATATCGAGAGCGTGTTTCAGAAATCCACAATGGTGCGCGAACTGATCGCCGCCGGCGCGCCCTTCGATTCTCTCGCAGGCGCGTACAGCGACGACGAGGCCTCGGCATCGGAGGGCGGAGACCTGGGGTGGTTGAAGGTCGAGGACTTGCCGGATTTTTTCATGGATATGCTGAGGGATATGAAGCCGGGGGACACGAGCCCCGTGCAGAGGGAAAGCCAGGGATTTCGCATCATCCGCCTGCTGGACCGGGAGGCGGAACGGGAGTATACGTTCGACGAGGTGAAGGGAGAGCTGAAGAAGCTGCTCGAACAGGAAAAGATGGATGCGATATTCGAGCAATACATTCAGGGCTTGAGAAAGAAATTTCTTGTAGAGGGAGCGTATGAGGATCGATCTTTTTCTCAAATATATATGTCTCGCAAAAAGCCGCGCGAAAGCCCAGACTCTTTGCGATCGCGGCGCCGTTATCATTAATGCCAGGCCGGCGAAACCTTCCTCAACCGTCGGCGAAGGCGACAGGATCGAACTGGCGCTTCCCGAAAAAACCGTGATCATCGAAGTGGCGGGGATTCCCGACAGGCAACTCAGCAAGCGGGACGCCCCCCTGTGTTACCGGATCCTTTCCGGCGAGCCGGCCGCGGAGGACGATCCGGAGTTCTGAACAGCCTTCGGGAGGACGCTCTCATGCGGGGCCGAACTTCACATCCGGTTATCGCCGTTACGATCGGGGATCCCGCAGGGATAGGCCCCGAAATCACGGCCCGCTTTTTTGCGGGATTCAAGCCGGTCAAATCCATCGCGGTCGTCATTGGGGCGAGCGGCGCCCTCGAACCATGGGCGAAACGGTTCGGGTGGAGTATGGAGTTCGCCGATGGGGGAGGCAGTCTTTCCGGGATTCGCCAAAAGCAAAGAGGCACGGTTCTTGTTCTCGACACGGGGTGCACGGACGCGGTCCGCGCGGGCGAGCACAGCAGAAGCGGCGGGCTGCATGCGGGGAAATCGGTGGAACTTGCGTGCCGGCTTGTAAATACACGATTAGTCGATGCGATTGTGACGGCGCCGATCTCCAAGAAGGCGCTCAACATGGCTGGATATAAATACACCGGCCACACCGAAATGCTCGCCGATTTGCTGAAATCCGGCACATGCGAAATGATGATGGTGTTCCGGAAACTGAGGGTGGTCCCGCTGACGCGACATCTTCCGGTGAGCGAAGTGAGCGCCCGAATAACGTTCGACGGGACGGTGCGGTGCATCATGACGGTCGACGCCGCCTTGAGGGCGCTCTTCGGCATCGAGCGCCCGAAGATAGCCGTTGCGGCGCTCAATCCTCACGCGGGAGACGAGGGGCTCTTAGGCAGCGAGGAAATCATGGTGCTCCGGCCCGCGCTCGAGGAGGCGCGCGCCCGCGGGGCGGATGTAACCGGGCCGGTTCCCGGAGATGTTCTGTTTCAATCCGCACGCACAAATCTCAAGGAAGCGTTCCTGCTGGCGGAGACGCTGGCGAAACGACAACGGAAAGCGAAGCGCGTATGACGGCGGAGCGCGGCGAAGAGATACGAAATATTATCGGCATCTACCACTTGTCGAAGCGGTACAACGAGAAGTTTGCGCTCGACGACATCAACCTGCATGTCGCGAACGGGGAATTCGTGTTTCTCGTCGGGCCGAGCGGGGCAGGCAAGAGCACGTTGCTCAAGCTCATCTACATGGACGATTTCCCGACGGAAGGCCAGGTGATCGTCGGGCCCTTCGTTTCGACGCAAATGAAACGCAGCAAGGTCTCGCTTCTCAGGAGAAAGATCGGCGTCGTCTTCCAGAGTTTCAGGCTGCTGTACGACAGGGACGTGTTCGAAAACGTCGCCATCGCGATGCGGGTTACCGGCGAATCAAGCTATGAAATCAAGAAAAAGGTCGCGCAGGTCCTGACGCAGGTGGGCCTGTACCATAAGAGGAACGAGATGCCGAGCACGCTGTCCGGGGGAGAGCAGCAGCGAATCGCCATCGCTCGCGCGGTCGTCAACAGCCCGGCGGTGCTGCTCGCGGACGAGCCGACGGGCAACCTCGATCCGGAAGTGACGGAGGAGATTCTGAAGCTGCTGTTTCATATCAACGCGGGCGGGACGGCCGTGCTGATGGCGACCCACGACCTGGCGTTGGTGAAGCAATTCGGCCAGAGAATCCTCTTCCTGCGGGACGGGCGGCTCCAGGAGGACAAGATTCTCGGATACAAGGGCGATCTCAGCCAGCGGCTCGAGCGCATTCAGAAGGATCCCGGCCGCTTCGGCCCCGGGTGGAACCCGGGCACAAAATGAACTGGAACCAGGCCACCTATCTCATGCGCGAAGCGTTTCGCACGATGAACCGGCAGCGGGCCGTCACCATCGTGTCCGTTGCGATCATGAGCCTTTCCCTGCTCATCCTCGCCGTCTTTCTCATGATCACGGACAACATGATGCTCCTGATGGACCGGAGCAAGGACGAGATGAAGCTGTACGTCTATCTCGACGACGGGCTCACGAACGAGCAAATGAACGCGGCGTACAACGGCATCATCCGCATGGAGGCGGTCGACGAGCTCGTATTCATCTCAAAAGACGAAGCCTTCGCGGAATTCCGGGCGCAGCTCGGAGAAGAGAGCGAGCTGCTGGAAGCGCTCGAAACCAATCCGCTGCCCGCGTCGTTTCGCGTGTCCGTCAAGGACGTGTACAAAGAAACGGCGACGCTCGAGACGCTCGCCTCGACAATCGGCCGGCTCGACGGCGTCGCGGAAGTCAACTACGGCAAGGAATTCATCGAGCGATTCTCTTCGATCACGCACGCGGTTCTCTACGTCGATATGGTCGTGGGACTGATCGTGATCCTCTCCTCCCTGTTCATTATCGCGAATACCGTTCACCTCGCCGTCGTGAGCAGGAAAGAGACGATCGAAATCCTCAAACTCGTCGGCGCCACGAACCGGTTCATCACGACGCCGTTTTTCATCGAGGGGGCGTTTCAAGGCGGCATCGCCGCCCTCATCTCGCTCGCGGCGTTATCCGCGATCTTCGGCGCGGGAAGGAACGCCGTGCCCGGCCTGGTGTTTTTCTCCCCCGACAAGGCGGTTATCTTCGTGCTCGTGTGCATCGCCATGGGCGCGCTCGGCAGCCTCGCGGCTCTCAGGAGATACCTGCGGATAGAAATCGGATGATTCGAGGTCTATGATGTTTCGAAACCCTCGCACGATACTCGCGCGATGCGGACGGCACGAGCGCCTCGCGACGTTTCAGCGGGCGGCGGCGGTCTTGCTGATCGCCTGCGCCCTCAGCGCGCACATGCCCATCGTGCGGCCGGAGAAGGCCCGCGCGCAGGAAACGGGATCGCTGAACGGCAAGATCAAGGATCAGAAGAAGGAACTGGACAAGATTCAGAAGGAGATGAAGCTCCACCGGGAGAAATCGAAGGAACTCAAGGAGCAGGAGAAGAGCCTGCTCAAGACAATTTCATCCCTGGAGAAGGAAGCGGCTTTATCCACGAAGCTCCTCAGGGGGGCGCAGAATCAAGAGAACCTGCTCGCGGAAAAGATCGACAGCTTGAAAATCCGGCTCACCGTCGAGGCGCGTCAAGGGCGAGAAGGGCAAGCACGAACAGGCGCTGCGCGATCTCCAGCAGGCCGAGGAGAAGCTGAAGAACCTGCTCGAAGCGATGGAGAAGACGCGGCTCGAAGACAGGGGGCGCGGTATCGAAGGCGCGGGCGATTTCGCCGGGCTGAAAGGACGGCTGATGCGCCCCGTCGATGGAAAGATCGTCAAGCCGTACGGCGCGAGCAAGCATCCCAAGTTCGGGACCGTGACGTTCAACAGCGGCGTCGACATCAGCGCGTCGGACGGTTCGCCGATACGGGCGGTGGCGCGGGGCAAGGTCGAGTTTGTGGATTGGATCGCGGGATACGGGCAGTGTCTTATCATCAACCACGGCGGCGGGTACTATACGCTCTACGCCCACGTATCCCAGGTGTTCGCCGCCCCCGAGCAGGTCGTTTCCGCGGGAGAGGTCATCGCCGAGGTCGGCGATACCGGATCGATGGAGGGATTCGTCTGCCATTTCGAGATCAGGAAATCGAAAGAGGCGCTCGATCCGGCGGATTGGTTCGCGCGATAGCGCGGGAGGAGGATCCCGCACTCATGCATTCGGACGAAACGGGCGGGCGGCTTCCGCCCGCTATGGATCTCGGACAGCACCACGTGGGGAAGTTTCTGGACTCCTGTCTGGAACACGGCATTCCGCCCCTGCTCTTCACGGGTCCCGAAGGGACGGGCAAACAGTACATCGCGGTGGATTTCGCGCGGCGGGCATGCTGCCCCCGGCGTCCCGCGTGCCCCCCGGACGGCGACCTCTGCCCCGGCTGCCGCAGCGCGTTCAAGCTGGAACATCCCGACATACACCTGGTCTATCCGACGCCGGCGCAGGGCAAGGCCGAATCGGAGGACGACGATCTCTCGGATGCCGCAAAAGTTCTCGATGAAAAAAGACGGGATATTTTCGCCGCCGTCCAGTTTTCCAAGAAAGTGTCGATCCGGATCGCACAGGCGCGCGCCATGATCAAACGGGCGCACACGAAGCCGTTCAGCGGATCCCGCTGCGTATTCATCGTGGTCGACGCGCACACGATGCGCGAGGAAGCGCAAAATTCGCTTCTCAAGCTCGTCGAGGAGCCGCCGCCGCATTGCGTATTGATACTGATTACGCCGAACAGCGACGCGATTCTCTATACCATACGATCCCGGTGCCAGCAGCTCCGGTTTATGCCGCTCAAACCGGCCGTCATCGAATCCGTCCTGACCGGGTATCACGGCATACCCGCGGCCGCGGCGCGGCAAGCCGCCGCCCTTGCGCGCGGGAGCATCACGCAAGCCCTGCGGCTCGCGGCCGACTATGACGGCAGCGCGAAGCAGGCTGCGGCGGAACTCGCACAGGCCATAGGAAAGACTTCCGAATCCCGGCTCATCAAGTCGGCGCTGGAAACGGCCCGGGGAGCTAGCCGGGACGGCGTCGCGCTCTTTCTGCATGAACTCGAGCTGGTGTTCCGGGACATCATGGCCGGCGACGAGGCGCTCAACTTCAATGCCGCGGACAAGGACGCGATAGCCGCGCTCGCGAAGCAGTGGGACCGGAAACGCATCCCGGGCATTCTGGACGCCATCGGCCGGGCCCGGGACGATATCCTCCGCCGAAACCTGAACATGGACGCAACCCTCGCCCATCTCTTCCTTGCTATTAAGCGTGCGGAATGATAGAGTTACAGAAAGGGAAGCGGCGGGTTCTTCAGTTGATTGTGCCGCGAGAAAGACGAGCAGTCGCCGGACCTGCGCCCGCTCCGCTCGGCGGTTCGATGACTTACGTTGAAGTGCTGTTCAAGCTCCCGCGGAGGGAGTATTTCAGGAACTCCAGAAACCTCGATCTGGTGCCGGGCATGTTCTGCGTCGTGCTGGCGGAGCGGGGCGAAGACGTCGGGCTGGTGATCAGCGTCAGCGATCATTTGTCCGCCAAGCCGAAGGCGAAACTGCGCGAGGTGCTCCGGCTCGCCAGCGACAACGAAATCGAACGGTTGAAGGAAAACAGGAAGAAGGAGCGGGAAGCCCTGGACGTGTGCAGGGAAAAGGTGCAGCGGCACAACCTCGCGATGAAGGTCGTCGACGTCGAGAACCAGCTCGACGGCAACAAGATCACGTTTTTTTTCACGGCCGAGGAGCGCATCGATTTTCGAAAGCTCGTCAAGGACCTCGCGGCGACGTTTCGCACGCGCATCGAACTGCGGCAGATCGGCGCCCGGGACGAGGCGCGGCGGTTTCCCGGCTACGGCATCTGCGGGAAGACGCTGTGCTGCACCGCATGGCTCAAGGAGTTCGAGCCGGTATCCTTGAAAATGGCGAAGGACCAGAACCTGCCCCTCACGCCGTCGAAGATATCGGGAGCGTGTGGGCGGCTGATGTGCTGCCTGAGCTACGAGCTCCCGATCTACAAGGACATCGCCCGCAATATCCCGAGCGTCGGCCAGAAAGTGTGCTGCCGCGGAGTGACGGCGAAAGTGGAGAAGGTGGATATATTCAAGGAAGAGATCGTGCTCGTCGACAAGGAAAAGAAGATCACCACGATGACGTTCGACGAGATCGTGCGAGAGCTCAAGCGCGGCGCGCTGGTGCCGCAAGGCGACGCGAGCGAAGCGGCGGATGAGACGGAAGAATCGGTTCTGAACCCCGACGGCGAAGCGCTGCCCGAGGACGACTAGCGCCGCGCCGGCCGCCTGCTTCATTGTAGAACGACACAGAGAGACACCGTGAAGAAGTTTTATCTCACGACCGCGATAGATTATGTAAATGCCCGGCCCCACCTGGGCACCGCGTACGAGAAAATCGGCGCGGACTGCCTCGCACGCTACAAACGGCTCGCGCGCTATGACACCTATTTTCTCATCGGCACCGACGAGCACAGCACGAACGTCGAAAAAGAAGCCGCGAAGCTCGGCAAGGATCCGAAGGCGTACTGCGACGAGATGGCCGAGGTGTTCAAGGCCGTGTGGGCGACGCTGGGCATTTCGTACGACCAGTTCGTGAGGACGACGCACCCGGACCACGAGAGAGCGGTCACGGAGCTTTTCAAACGGATTTCCGGCAACGGGTACATATATAAAGGAACGTACAAGGGGCTGTACTGCGTGTCCTGCGAGGAATTTCTCGTCGAGAAGGACATCGTGGACGGCAAGTGCCCCAAGCACCAGCGCGAACCCGAGTGGATCGAAGAGGAGAATTATTTCTTCGCCCTCTCGAAATTCAACGAGCGCCTCAAGCGGCACATCGAGGAACATCCGGAGTTCATCCGGCCGGACAGCCGCCGGAACGAGATACTAAACGTCATCGCGGGCGGCCTGGAGGATGTGAGCGTCTCGCGGTCGGGAAAAAGCTTGGGGGTGCCGCTGCCCGGGGCCGAAGACCACGTCGTGTACGTCTGGTTCGATGCGCTGATCAATTATATATCCGCGTTGGGATTCGCCGGCGGCGACGACGCCAAGTTCGTGCGGTACTGGCCGGCCGACTGCCATATTATCGGCAAGGATATCACGAGGTTTCACTGCCTCATCTG
>JACQXT010000172.1 GCA_016208665.1 Chitinivibrionia bacterium
GAGCTCGCTATTTCGGAGTGGATCAGCGTATATGAGAAACTGTGGGAAACCGGCGTCCCGCAGGTTGTGTTCACGGGCGGAGAACCGACGCTTCGGGAAGATCTCGCGGAGCTCGTGAGCGAAGCGGATGAGTTCGTCACCGGCCTCGTCACGAACGGCACGCGGCTCTTCGATCTGGCCGAAGCCCTCCGAGATGCAAGCCTCGACTACGTGCAGGTCACCATCGAATCGCGCGATCCCGGGATGCACGACCGGATGACGTGCACGGAGGGCTCTCATGCCAGGACGCTGGCGGGCATCAGGAAGGCCCTGGGCATCGGCATGCAGGTCGTGACGAATACGACCCTCACGAAAACCAACGCGGCGTCGTTCAACGAAACGATCCGGTGGCTGCACGGCCTCGGCATTCGGAACATCGCCTGCAATACGCTGATTTGCAGCGGCCACGGAGTGGAGCACAAGAAAGAGAACGGTTTGGATGAAAAGTCCCTCGAGGAAGTGCTGGCCGCGGGATGCCGGACCGCGAGCGAGCTGGGGATAGCACTCCAATGGTATTCTCCCACGTGCTACCACTGGGGGATCGATCCGATCGAGCTCGGTCTCGGCATCAAGACCTGTTCGGCGGCAGCCCACAATATGACGATCCAGCCGGACGGGACGGTTCTCCCGTGCCAGTCCTGGCCGGACTCCGTGGGGAATATTCTGAATGACGACTGGTCCTCGATTTGGAAGCACCCTACCTGCGAGAAGCTTCGGGGGCATCTGTTCAAGCCTGAGGAGTGCCGGGGGTGTGAATACGAGACAGCATGCGGCGGTGGATGCCCTCTGGATGAGTCTCCGAGAACGAAAAGCAGGGGACACGGGGAGGCGGGGAGATGAGAAGGCTGATATGTATGCTCGTGCTGGCGAGCCTATGTGCGACGGCGGGTCGATCTCTCGCGGGAGACACCGGAATGTATCGAATACTGAGCTACAAGGTCGGCTTGACCCCCCGTTCCGACGGCATCGTTTCCATCGAGTATCATCAGAGATGGCTCGTGACGGGAGGGCATATTCCCTGGATCACCGTCGGCACGCCCAATTCGAGTTTCGATGTCGCTGGCGCGCAGGGCGCGGTTTCGAGCATTGCATCCGCCGGCGAGGGCGGCTGGAGCGGCGTTCGGCTGGATCTCGATAAGGATTACCGGACGGGGCAGACGTTCGATGTCGGCTTCGCAATCGATCAGAGAAAATTATTCTACGCTTCCGGAGGAAACTTCAAGCTGGATTTTACGCCCGGATGGTACGACCGTGCAGCCACCGACACGCTGCGCATCAGCGTGAAGTTCTTTGCCGATCCAAGAACCGTCGTAGCAAGTCCTCGGCCGACGTCTGTGTCGGATGATGTGATGACGTGGGAGAAGCGCGGTCTCGCTCCGGGAGAACGTTTCTCGATTCAAGTGTCTTTCCCCGCCGGGTCGTTCCCGTCCGGCATCGCCAAGACAAACTTGAAGGGAGCATCCGGCGGCGGCTTGTCGGGAGAAAAGGGCGTCTTCGTCTTTATGTTCGTAGCTGTCATCGTCATCATCGTTATCCTGGCCATGTTTTCCACCAAGAGACGTTACTCCGGCGGAAATATTTTCTACGGAGGGATGCCCGGCGGACGCTTCGGCGGAGGCGGGTCGGGAAGGAGTAGATCCGCGGGCGGCGGCGGAGGATTCGGCGGATCGTCGATCTCCTGCGCGTGCGCGTGCGTGAGCTGCGCCTGCGCCTGCGCATGCGCAGGCGGGGGCGGAGCGGGGTGCAGCAGAAAGCCGGAACACACGTGTCCGGCGTGCGGGGAGAAGAGAGAATGATGAAGACCGTCGGATGCTGCGTCTTGTGTATGGCGCTGGCGTTCGCTGCGTGCAACGGCGGCCGAGACCGCTATGATGAGAACGTTTCGGTGCCCAAGGGGGATCCCCCCTTTCCGCGGCTCTCGACGTCGTGGGTGATCGACAAGGCGGGAGTCCTCTCGAATCCGGTGGTCGCGGCGGGCGACGCCGTATGCGAGAAGCTCAAAGCGGACGGCGTCGCCGAGGTCGTTGTGGTTGTGATTGCCGGCGTCACGCAGCCGGAGGATTGGGCCACGCACTATGGACGATGGCTCGGTCTGGGCGCAAAGGGGCTGAGCACCGAAGGCGGGAACAACGGCCTCGTATGGCTGGTGCGGCCCGATGCGCAGGAGAAACTGACGGTGTCGGTGGGCAGGGGACTGCCCCGCTTCACGACGGTCGATTACGGTCCGATCGTGGACAACGCCGTCGAGTATTTGAACTTCAATAATTACGACAAGGCTGTCATGACGCTGGTGACTCAAACGGACCTTGTTTTAAGAAGAATACACAGCGAACAGTAGAGAAGAAAGAAAGGAGCTTCGGATGACAAGAGCGTCGGCAGGCATCATTGCGGCGATTTTCGTTATCGGCCTGATAGTGTTCGGTCTCATGGCGTCGTCGGTCGGCGTATGGAACAAGCTCAACCGGGAATATCAGGCGGTGGAAGGGAGCAAGTCGCAGTACTCGGCCGCTCTCAACACCTGCACCGAGAAGATCAAGGGCGTCTGGGAGATCACGAATCAGTACATGGAGCACGAATCGGAAACGTTCAAGGCGGTGGCCCAGGCGCGAAGCGGATACGAAGCGGCGCGGGATGCATTCGAGAAGGCAGATGCGGAAGGCAAGGGCACTGAGGAACTGACGAGAGCGGGAACGGATGTGGTCCGTGCCGCAATGGCCTTCAGAATCCAAATCGAGGCGTATCCCGAGCTCCGGGCTGTGGAGGCGACGCAAGAGAACATGCGCAACAT
Source organism: Chitinivibrionia bacterium (assembly GCA_016208665.1). Classification (GTDB taxonomy): domain Bacteria; phylum Krumholzibacteriota; class Krumholzibacteriia; order WVZY01; family WVZY01; genus JACQXT01. The sequence continues at coordinate 2,828 of JACQXT010000172.1, forward strand.
GGAATCATCGGTCAACGAGATCAAGACCGCGCTGGATGACTGGATCGTCGCCATCAAGAAGTACAACACGTACCGGGGATCCGCCTGGCCGTCGATGGTGGGCGGATTCATGAAGAAATTCCCCTTGGAGATCAAGTATTACGAAGGGGAAATCAAGAAGCTCGACGTCGACGCGCTGAATCCGGCGAACAGATAATGATCCGCACCGTATCCAATCGTCCGTGAACATTACGAGGCCCCGCGGTCTTTCTCCACGGGGCCTCGCGCAGACCGGTGCAGAGCAATAGATGTCAGTTTACATCGGTCGGCACTTCGTAGAAGCGAAGCTGCAGGAGTTTCAGGCCGTTATTATCATAACTCCAGAAATAGTCCCTCAGCGCTTCATCGAAGAGCGGATAACGCTCGACGGCGCCGTCGCCGTTGAGATCCGCATAGATATAAAGGAGCTCGCGGCTCACATTCACGAAGCTGCTCTTGCCGGTCGAACGGATCTGAATCGAAGAATAGATGCTGCAGTATTCCACGTCGGTTGCAACGTCGGTGGCGCACGTGGTCATCGTCGATGAGCCGCCCGGTTTGCCCAGCGCACGGGCGAACACCGTGTATTCGGTAACGCCGTCGTTGTCGGTATCCGGAGCGGGAAGCTGGAAGATGGCGGTTCCATCGGTTCCGTTGGCATCGAGAACGGCGAACTCGCCTTCGTTGAGCAGGATCTTCGTATTGCCTTCCAGCTTTACGAATATGCGGTGCCCGTCATTGCCGGTCATGTCGGCGCTTTTCTGTTTTGGAACGCCGATGATGTTGAGGTTGAAGTGAGGCCCCGGAAGACCGCCGTTGCCGGTCATGTGGGATACGACCGCATTGGCGTCCTGGAGCGCTCGGTCGAATTCCGCCTGCCAGTCGGGAACGTCCGTGACATTGTTCGCTTCGGTAATCGTATCGGTCCGGTTGCAGCCGATGTACAATCCCAGGAGCAGAGCGCAACACATCAGTGTGAGGATGGCTGTCAAGGCTCGCTGCATAGCAAAGTCCTCCTGCCGTGAATGTTGTGAGACCTCTTGGAGAGGTGAAAAAGGGCGGATTCAGGACGATTTAGTAGAGTGACCTAAAACCTGCAAGTTGTATACCACAAGCCGAACCGCGGCGCGCGCGGGCGCAGGATGCGCTTTGATGCCGATTTGTTCCTTGTGGGCGATGCCGTCGCTCGCGATGCGTTCGAGCGAAACGCACGACCGGACCTGCAATAATATTTGCGCATTTCCATTCGACATTCAAAAGCAAAACCCCTATTCTCTTGATGCGTCAGCCCCGGTCCTCGACCCCGCCAAGGGGTGACCGCGGCTTTTTGATTACACCGGCGGATGCTATCGGGTTGACATAATGACCATACAAAACAGGAATTCTCTCGTTCTCCTGGCGATAGTTATGCTCCTTCTTAGCCCGGCGTCCGCCCTCGCGGCGGAATTTTCTTTTCCGCTGACATGGAACGGCAGGGGATGGGTCTTCAGGTACAGCCCGACCGACACGGTCTTCTTCATGGACGGAGGGCTCGAGGCGAACATCACGGTAGCGGCCTGGGACGGCGACGAGGTCGACGGGGCCTTCTACGCCGGCGCGGGTTTCACGGTGAAGATGGGATGGCAGAACGGGGGGCTGGTCGTCTTCGATCCTCGAGAGGCGCACTATTCGATTCGGAGCGGACTCCGGTTGGAGTTCTCGGGTATCCTGGCGACGGCGGAGATGCTTCACGACTGCATCCATGACGTCGACCGGTACGACGGCGCCACCCCGATATGGAACGTTGCGCGTTTCGGCGTCAGCAGCCGCAGCTGGTTGCCGCGGCACCGCCGGGAGCTGTGGTCGTTGAGGGCGGGAAGGGGGCGGCTGACCGAGATCGACTGGCGCGCGGAACTCTGGCTGTTTCCGAGAGTCGATATATACGAGTGGGTGCAACACGACCACGACCTGTCATTCGCCTTGGGGGGCGGGCTCATAGCCGCTCTTTACCACTGGTCCGACAGCGCCCTCGAGCTTCGCCCCGATGCGCTGCTGTTCCTTGAAACCGACAACAAGTGGTCGCGCAGGGTGAACATGCTCGTCTACATGACGCGGTACGGCAGCGATGGCACGGCTTCGCTGTTCGCCGGGCATGTGTGGGACAACCAGCCGCTCACGCCGTCCGGGAGCCGGTGGGTCTTTGGATTGGATTTTGAGCTGTAAGGCGCGGAGGATTGCACTTCACCCGTTATTCGATACGAGAATCCTGAAACTCGCTGCGTCCTGCCCGAGGATCTTGACGGAGATGGAATTCGCCTCGTCTTTGAATGTGTTCTCCCCCTCGACGGTGAACGGCGCACCCTTGAGCTGAGGAACGCCGGGATTCGCGTCGATCAATCGCACCGGCGATTTCCCGTGCCTGCATTCGGCTATTTCATCGTCGCAATAATAGACGAGGAGTCCGTGGGAAGGGAGGTTCTTGTCGGGACCGAGCGGCTGCCGGTTCTCAATGAGATAGTAGGTTGTGGGTGTGATGGGAACCTTGACCGCGCAAACCTCGGATTTGCCGCCGCTCAAGGGATCGATTCGCAAGGACTTGCTCTCCCCCTTTTCAATCACCCTCATGTTCTCCGGGGCGATCCAGCCGAGACGCAGCTTCGTCCACGCGCATACACCGGGCGGCCCTTGTCTCAGATCGACAAAGTGGCAGGACATGGGATCGAAATACCCGACATTGATGAGATAGAATTGATAGTGGTCCCTGAAAGATCCTTTCGCCGCCTGAAGATCGTGATCGTACAAGCAGGGGAGCGCCCTCTTGTCGTGTTGCACCCCGCCGAGAATATGGCCCATATCGTGAAACACGACTCCGACGTGTGCGTTTTCGCAGAATATCGCCACTCCGCCGGGTATCTCCTGCCCTTTCGTCTTGGTTTTTATGGGCAGTTGATCCTGCCAGCCCAACATGCCCGGGTAACCGCACAATCCCATCATCCCGTAGTCGGTTTGCCTCGCGCCGAGCGAAATGAAGATCATGGAGTACCGCGAAAAGTCCTCGTCCTCATCGGCCAGGTCCACGGCGTCCTGGATCAGCGCGTATACATTCTTTTTCGATACGGCCTTCAGGTATTGATCGAGCTTGACGAAGTACTTCTCCCGGAGTTGCTCGCGCGAGAACGACGGCCGCACATCGGGAAACTTGACCATGATAACGAGGACGTTCTGCCTGCCGGTCGCTTTCGACGGTGTAGTGCGGACGGCCGGAGGAAAAAACGAGACACAAAGGACCGTCGCCAGTATGAGCCGCAATGCGGTGTGACTGCGCATGACCTCGGATCCTTCCGGTTCGAGTGAAAGCCCTGCAAAAAGCCGGATTCCGGCAGGCCCCTGACCCTCAAAACCATTCTACCGAAACAGCCCTTGGCCTGAATTCAGCAGCTTGTTGCCGTAGGCTTCGATTGCTTTCATGCGGAAGAACTTGATCGATTCCGCGTTCAACACGTCGATCATGGGTTTGTCGTCGGTAAGGAGCAGACCCTCCGCAAGCGGCTTGTCGATCCTCTTGAAGGGGTGTTTGATGAACTCCTGTATCCACGGCGCGGTCCGGCAACAGACG
>JACQXT010000026.1 GCA_016208665.1 Chitinivibrionia bacterium
AATCTTGGTTTCGTGTACCACCAGGCTGGATTGGCACGCACGGCGCATGAGAGCTTCAAGGAAGCCCTCAAGTGGGATCCGGAGAACCCGATAGCGCTGAAATACTTCTACAACGCGGACAAGGGCGGCAAGTCAACCATCATGGGCGGACTGAAGTCCCTTTTCAAGCGTTCCCCGTCGAAATAGCCGTTCATCGTGCCGGCGCGGCTGCAGCACGTGCACGGGCCATCCTCCTAAAAAGATACGTTGACAGGCGCCGGGGTCCTTCTGTACTCTGGTGTCAGCTCCATTCGTCGACGCCCATGAACAGACAGATCATTTTCACACCCGAAAAAGAAGCTTCGAGGGACCTTACCTATTCGGAGTACTCCAGCTGCAAGCAGAGTATCCATATTCTGTTTCAGGATAAGGGACTCGAGGGATACGAATTTCTGCTCAAAGCCTACCGCGCCGCCATTTCCGCGTACTTGTCGTTTCATAAAATCGAGAGTCCGGCGCGCTTTCTCCGCACGCTGGTCTCACGGTTCGATGTCCTGGCGCGAGAGGCGCGGCTCGCCCCTAGCGAATATCAGAATTTTGGAGCTCATATTATCGTTAATACCGGAAGGATGCTCTGGCTCTTGTCCTCCGACGAACGGAGCGTTCACATCGGTTCGGCCGGGCGGCAGGTCTCCTGCGCGGATGCCGGCAGGCATCTGCTGTCCGAAGTGGCCGTCGTGGACTCGGGCGGACAAACCGAGCTCTTTCCTTCGAGCATCAAGGATTGCATGAGGCTCTATGCCATAACGCCGCCCGCGGACGAAGACGTCGATCTCGTGATCGGATGCGGGGAAGCCGAGCGGAACTCCGTATTCGAAAGTTTGCGGATGCTGTCTCCGAAAACGGCGGAGCCGGGCGGTCCCCTGAAACAGTATATTCCCCTCAAGTACCTCAACAAGAAAGTGATTGCAATTTCACTCTCGCGCAGTCGCGACGCGCTCGAGACGCCCGTGCCGCGCGGGATCCCCGTGGCTCTTGCCGGCGCTTCGCATCGGAATATTCCCGCGATAACGCTCTACGCGGTATTGATCGCGACCATCGTTCTAGCGCTTTTCTGGGGGGCGCAGAAATTGACGGGGCAACGGCCGGAGAGGGAGCATACGCCTGCCATGGAATCGCGCATAGCCGCGGATTCCCACCTCGGCGCCGCAGCGGAGGAGGCTCCGCCGGCCGAACCCGAGCACTCCGGGCTCCGAGGGGGCGGCGCCGCTCATGAACTCGCTCTCCTGTGGAATCGCAGTTTCAAGAGCGCCGTTACCTCCTCTCCGGCCGCCGCCGGAGACGCGGTGGTATTCGGATGCAGGGATGGCAAACTCTATGCTCTGAACTCGCTCAGCGGGGAGCCGAAATGGAACTACGCCGCTTCCGCGGGCATCGGGGCGTCCCCCGCGGTTCTGGGGGAGCGGGTCGTCTGCGCGGACTACCGGGGAAATGTCTTTTGCCTGAATTCCGGCGACGGGTCCGCGGCATGGAAACGCACGCTCCCGGGAAAGATAAGCAGCTCTCCGCTCATCGTGGAGCAGAAAGTGATCGCGGGATGCTATGACGGATATGTCTACTGCCTTGCGCTCGGCGACGGAGCAATGCTCTGGCGGTTCAAAACGGGCGGAATCGTGCGCGCCTCTCCCGCATCGAACGGAAGCCTCGTGATCGCGCCGTCGCACGACGGCATCGTGTACGGGATTTCTCTCGGAACCGGCGCCGAACGCTGGCGCCACGAGATACGGATCGATCTCGAGAGTTCTCCGGCGGTATCCGGGACGCGGGTGGTCATGGGCGGACCGGATGGAACGATTCGAGCGCTCGATCCCGTATCCGGAACCTCACTATGGAAAACAACGGCCGGCGGCGCGGTGAAGTCGGGTGTTTCAATCTCAGGCGACCGCGTATATGCCGGTTCGAACGACGGACACCTGTACTGTCTCTCTCTCGAGACAGGATCGATCCTGTGGAGATTCAAGACGGGCGACATCGTTCTCTCGCGGTCCTGCGTTTTCGACGGCATCGCATTGTGCGCGTCGTACGACGGCACCCTGTATATGCTGGATGCCGAAACCGGAGAGCAGCTCGATGCGTATTCGACGAAGGCGCAGATCTATTCGTCGCCCCTCGTCATCGGCGATTTGGTTTATTTCGGCAATAACGCGGGCGGCATGTACTGCCTGCGGATCGTCCGGAAAAGCGCCGTATAGGCTGTTTCCCGCCGAGATTTTTCCGGCGGCAGAAAAAGAGGTGTGTTGCGCCGGCACTCATCCGGCACGTATGTGTATACATTCCCGTACGAATCAACGTCCTGGCACAGGCATCCGTGCTCACGGGATACAAGATCCGCTCACCGTATCAAGGAGGCCGCGGCTCATGCATAACGGGACCATCAAGTACTTCAACGAATTGAAGGGATATGGATTCATCTCCAGCGACGACGAGAGGAGCATTTTCGTACACCATTCATCCATAGAAGGCCGGGGGTATCGAACTCTGGAAGAGGGCCAGCGGGTGCGTTTCGACGTGAAACAGAGCAGGCTCGGACTCGAAGCGAAGAACGTGAGAAGAATATAGGGCGCGCCGTTCGTCCCCCGAACAACCGGCTTGCTGCATATAGAAGCCTTCCTCTTGCCAAGATACGCAATTTCTGCTAGGTTCCAAGCGACCTCAACAGCCGGGTGCGACCACACTATGCTAGACGGACTGTTTAAAAAGATATTCCGGCCCAAATCGAAGCGCGACTTTGAACGCCACAAAGACGTCCTGCTGCGCGTCAATGAATTCGCGGAATCGTTCTACGGCATGGCGCCGGCGGATTTCCCGGCCAAAACCGCGGAATTCAAGCAGCGAGTTTCTAACGGCGAACCGCTCGACAACCTTCTTCCGGAGGCTTTCGGGCTCGTGAAGGCCGCATGCAAGTCTCTTGTCGGGGAATCGTGGGATGTGTGCGGACTGCCGATCACATGGGACATGGTTCCGTACGATGTCCAAGTCGTCGGCGGAATCATCCTTAACGGCGGTTCGATTGCGGAGATGGCGACCGGAGAAGGCAAGACGCTCGTCGCTACGATGCCGCTCTACCTCAACGCCCTTGCCGGCACAGGGGCCCATCTCGTCACCGTCAACGATTACCTTGCCAAGAGGGATGCGGAATGGATGGGAAAAATCTACGAGCGGCTTGGATTGACGATTGGATGCATTCAGAGCGATATGCCCAACGACGAACGCATCAAGGCGTATCGTTGCGACATCACCTATGGAACGAACAACGAGTTCGGATTCGATTACCTGCGCGACAACATGAAAACCCGCGTAGAGGACAAGGTTCAACAGGCGCATTTCTATGCAATCGTCGACGAAGTGGACAGCGTTCTGATCGATGAAGCGCGAACGCCGCTCATCATATCCGGACCCATCATGGCGAGCGTCTCCTCCGAGCTGTTCGTGCGACTGAAACCGAAGGTTGAGCACGTCGTCACCCTGCAGAACCGCATGATCAACTCGCTCCTTTCGGACGCCGAGCGGACGGTGGACGATCCTGACGAGGACTTCGCGCGGTCCGTCCTGATGATACAGCGCGGCGCGCCGAAGAATTCGCGCTTCCTCAAGCTCAAGCAGCATTCCGGCGTCGATAAGATCATTCTGCGCGCCGAAGCCGATCTGATGCGGGAGAAAAGCCTTCACCTCCTCGACGAGGAACTCTACTTTGCGATAGATGAGAAGGCGAACACCATCAACCTCACGGAAAAAGGCAGAGAGACGCTGGCTCCCGAGGACCGGGAACAATTCGTTCTTCCCGATCTGAGCGAAGAAATCGCGGCCATAGATAGGGATTCGAGCCTTCTCCCCAAGGACAAGATCAAGAAGAAAGATCAATGCTACCGCAAATACGGCGAAAAATCCGACGCCATCCATAATTTCAACCAGCTCCTGAAAGCCTACACGCTGTTCGAGCGCGACGTGGAATATGTGGTGCAGGACGGAAGAGTCATCATCGTGGACGAATTCACGGGCCGCCTGATGCCCGGCAGAAGGTTTTCCGACGGCCTTCACCAGGCGCTCGAAGCAAAAGAGGGCGTGAAGGTCGAGGGCGAAACGCAGACGCTTGCCACGATCACGCTTCAGAATTACTTCCGCATGTACGAAAGACTGTCGGGCATGACCGGCACCGCGGAAACCGAAGCGGAAGAATTTTTCAAAATCTACAAGTTGGATGTATCGGTGATACCGACGAACGAGGATGTTCGCCGCATCGATTACAACGATAGAATATACAAGACGAAGCGCGAGAAGTATAACGCGATCATCGATGAGATCATCCGGCTGCACGAACAGCCACTGCCCGTTCTCGTCGGCACCGTGAGCGTTGAAGTGTCGGAAACACTGAGTCGCCTTCTGCAGCGGCGCGGCATCAAGCACAATGTTCTCAACGCGAAATACTACCAGCCAGGACGAGGCACCGACATCAAGCTCGCTCCCGAAGTGATGAAATGCTCCGAGTGCGGCATCGGCACCGGTGAGACGGCGTGGAAGAGCAAGAGCGGCGCCGTGGACACGCGGGAATGCGAAGCCGACGTCCCCTGCGGGCTCCACATCATCGGCACCGAGCGCCACGAGGCGCGGCGGATCGATCGACAGCTCCGGGGACGGGCCGGGCGCCAGGGCGATCCGGGAGCTTCGCTCTTCTTCATGTCTCTCGAGGACGACTTGATGAGGCTTTTCGGCTCGGAGAGGATTTCGACCGTTATGGACCGGATGGGCGCACAAGACGGGGAAGTGATAACGCACCGGTTGGTAACGCGGGCCATCGAACGAGCCCAGCGGCGCGTCGAGAATCACAACTTCGACATACGAAAACGCCTGCTGGACTACGACGACGTCATGAACAAGCAGCGCGAGGTCATATACGGCAGGCGTGACGAGATCATGCGGGCGGCCGACCTTTCCGAAATCACACAGGTCATGATCGACGACTTGATCGAATCTTCCGTGAGCCGGAGCATCGACACCTCGCAGCTCCAGGAGCACTGGGCGCTGGAGGACTTCCTTTCCGGCCTTGAAACGACGTTTCTTTACCCGTTTCCCAGGCCGGAAACGGAGATAGAAACCCTCTCCCTCGAAGCGCTTACCGATTACGTGAAGGAACGCGCCCGTTCGGCGCTCGCGGCCCGGCACACCGTCCTCGTCGAAGAACTGGGGAGCGAGGAAATGGTGAGGGAGTTCGGCAAGTACGTGCTTCTCCACACGATCGACGAGAAGTGGATGGATCATCTCCACGAACTTGACTACCTCAAGGAAGGCATCCATTTCCGCTCCTACGCACAGAAGGATCCGCTCGTCGAGTACAAGAAGGAAGCGTTCCAGCTCTTTGCCGCCTTGAACGAGACCATCGACAAGGATGCTCTCACCGCGTTCTTCCATGCCAGGATCAGCACAGAGCGGCGAAGACGCGAACCTCCCTCGGCCACGGCGGTGCACAAGGAGACTTCCCATTACGGCGTAGAAAACGCCGGTCTGGGGAGCACTCCTGCCACGAGCGCCGCCCTGAAAACGGCTTCCTCCACTCAACCGCGGCAAAGGGACGCCGCCAAGGTCGGCAGAAACGATCCATGCCCATGCGGAAGCGGCAAGAAATATAAAAAATGCTGTGGGGCATAAAGCTATAATACATTGATATAAATATAGATACTGCGTATCGGCTCTGCCGGCCCCTGCCTGCCCGGAAAATTATGTTTGCCAAGCCCGCCGTGTTGCGGTTATTTTTCATTCCCTGTTTAACCTGAATGTTCCGGTTAGGAGCCGAGCTAATAATGATAAGTCGATTGATGGATCTCGTTCTTCTCCTTGCGGAAATGAACGAGCGCGATGACAGACCTTTGAAAGACATCGGCAAGGAGCCGTCCTTGCAGGGCTATACGTCCGAGGAAATAACCCAGGCCATGTCCTGGATATCTTCAAGCAAGACGGCGGCAAACACCTGCATGACCGAGGTCTCCCGGTGCGCGAGCCAGCGTGTGCTCACTACCTGGGAGATATCAATAAACAAGATAAACCTTTTATCAAGCGCCCCATCCATCGCGCACTCCTTATGAGCAAAGCTTCCCTCGTCATCGTCGAATCGCCTGCCAAGGCCAGCACTATCAAGAAATTCCTCGGCAAGAATTACGAGGTCATCGCATCGGTGGGCCACGTGATGGACCTCCCGAAAAACGAGCTCGGCGTCGATATCTCGAACGGGTTCGCGCCGAAATACATCGTCTCCAAAGGCAAGCAGAAAATCCTCCTGAAGATAAAGAAAGCTGCGAAAGAGTCGTCCGAAGTCCTGCTCGCCCTTGATATGGATAGGGAAGGAGAAGCGATTGCCTGGCATTTGCAGCAATTCCTGGCTCCTGTTCAGAGCAATATCAAGAGAATCATTTTCAACGAGATCACGAAGAATGCGATTCTCGAGGCCGTCGCCTCCCCGCACGAGGTCGACATGAACAAGGTCCTCGCGCAGCAGGCCCGGCGAATCCTCGACCGGCTCGTCGGATACCAGATCAGCCCCATTCTCTGGCAGATCTTCTATTACGGCTTGAGCGCAGGAAGGGTGCAGACGGTCGGCCTGAGGCTGGTCCTCGAGCGCGAAGACGAGATTCTGGCCTTTGCGCCCGAAGAATACTGGAGCATCGAGGCTTCGCTCGGCGCCCCGCCCGGCGAACCGTTCCGGGCTAAGCTCACGCACCACCAAGGCGCCAAGGTAATGCTCGGCCGCAAGGAGGACGTGGATCTTATTTTGAAGTCGCTCGAGGGCGCTCGGTTCCGCGTCGATGCAATCGACAAAAAGAAGAAAAAGCGAAACCCCCAGCCTCCCTATATCACCAGCACGCTTCAGAGAGACGCCGCCCGGCGTCTGAAGTTCTCCGCGAAAAAGATCATGGTGATTGCGCAGCAGCTGTATGAAGGCATCAATCTGGGCAAAAAGGAACGAGTCGGGCTGATAACCTACATGCGCACAGATTCGGTCAGAATTTCAGATCAGGCCGGCCGGAGCGCGCGCGGTTTTATTCAGGAGGCCTTCGGAAAGGAGTACGTGCCCGCGAAACCGAGGGTGTTTCATCAGAACAAGCGGGCGCAGGACGCCCACGAGGCGATCCGCCCGAGCGACGTTGCGCGGGGCCCCGAGGCCGTACAACCCTACCTCACGAAGGATCAGTTCGCCCTCTACGAGCTCATCTGGCGGCGCTTCATCGCCTCGCAAATGGAGAGCTGCCATTACGACACGACCGAAGCGAGCATCTCAGCCGGCGACTGCATCTTCAAGGCCAACGGGAGGGTGATGACCTTCCCGGGATTTCTCAAGGTGTACGATGAAGATCTCGACAACGACGAGGGCGAGCTCCCTCCGCTGTCGATCGGAGACATCCTTTCGCTGCAGTCGCTCGAAGGACTGCAGCATTTTACCGAACCGCCGCCTCGCTATTCGGAATCGAGCCTCATTAAGGAGCTCGAGGACCGCGGCATCGGCAGGCCGAGCACGTATGCGAACATCGTATCGATCATTCAAGAGCGCGAATACGTGGAGAAAGAAAACGGCCGCTTTATTCCCACGACGCTGGGGAGGCAGGTCTGGGTCACTCTCAAGGGATTCTTCCCGAAGGTGTTCGACACTTCCTTCACGGCGATGATGGAGGAAGAGCTCGACAGAGTCGAGGGAGGCGGATACGAGTGGCAGAAAGTCGTGATGGATTTTTACGAGCCGTTTGAGAAATCCCTCAGCAAGATTGAAGAGAAGAAGGAGCGCATAAAGAGTTCTCTCCAGGAAGAAACGGACATAGCGTGCGAGAAGTGCGGCAGGAAACTCATCAAGAAATGGGGCAAGAACGGCCAATTTCTCGCCTGTCCGGCCTATCCCGAGTGCAAGTTTTCCCGTCCGCTCGAAGAGGAAGCTCCCGATCATTATCTTGAAACGCCGTGTCCGGTGTGCGGCTCGCGGCTCCTTCTCAAGAGAGGCCGATTCGGAAGATTCGCCGCGTGCGAGCGATATCCGGAATGCAAGCACACGCAGTCTTATCAGATCGGCGTCGATTGCCCGGCCAAGGGATGCAGCGGGAAAGTGGTCGAAAAAGTAACCCGCCGCGGCAAGATATTCTACGGATGCAGCCGGTATCCGAAATGCGATTTCGCGAGCTGGGACAAGCCGGTTCCGCAACCATGCCCGCATTGCAAGAATCCCTATCTCGTAGAAAAGACATCCAAGAAGCGCGGGACATACTTCATATGCCCCTCATGCAAGGAAGAGATTTCTCCCGAATAGAACATCTTGACTCATGAGTACCGTAACGATTGTCGGCGGGGGTCTCGCAGGGTCCGAAGCGTCCTGGCAGCTGGCTGGCCGTGGAATCGGCGTCACGCTGATTGAAATGCGTCCCGCCGCCGCTACCGGAGCGCACAGAAGCGGGAACCTGGCCGAAATCGTCTGCTCAAACTCCCTCAAGTCAATCCGTCTCGACACCGCTGCCGGTCTCCTGAAGGCCGAACTTGCCATTCTAGGGTCGAAGCTGCTTTCCGTCGCCGCCGAAAACAGCGTCCCAGCAGGCCATGCACTCGCGGTAGACAGAGAGCTCTTTTCATCCGCCGTGACGGCGCTCGTCGAAGGCCATCGGCTGATCGAGGTCCGCAGAACCCGACAGGACACGCTCGATCTCGCTCTCCCCGCCATCATAGCGACAGGCCCGCTGACCGATCCTGCGTTGATGGAGGAGCTTGGAAGACATTTTTCGTCGAAATCCCTTTATTTCTACGATGCGATAGCGCCTTCCATCGATGCGCGCACGATCGATGAATCCCGCTGCTTCCGGGGAAGCAGATACGGCAAGGGGGAACCGGATTACCTGAATGTGCCGCTGGACGAGGACGAGTATTCCGTCCTTCTTGATCGAATCAGAGGCGCCGATATTCTGCCGCTCCACCAATTCGAGGAGGAACGCTATTTCGAGGCATGCCTGCCGATCGAAGTAATGGCGGCACGGGGAGACGACACGCTCCGTTTCGGTCCGCTGCGGCCGAAGGGCCTGGCCGATCCCCGCACGGGAGCGGAACCGTATGCAGTCCTGCAACTCCGCCAGGAAAAGCGGGACGGATCGCTCTATGGTCTTGTCGGCTTCCAGACGCGCATGCGGCATGCCTCACAGGTCGACATGGTGAGATGTCTGCCCGGATTGGAAAGGGCGGAAATTCTGCGTTTCGGCGCAATTCACAGGAACTCCTTTATCGATACTCCGCGAGCCTGCGTTCGATGGCAGATGGACAGGAAGCAGCCGGGACTCTTTTACGCCGGCCAGCTGTGCGGCGTCGAGGGGTATGTGGAATGCATAGCGAGCGGCCTCGTCGCAGCGCTCTCCGTCTTCGCGCGGCTTTGCGGCAGGGAACTGCCTTCCATGCCCGGAGAAACACTCGTCGGAGCGCTCATGAACTACATTCATACCGAGCGGCCGGATTTTCAACCCATGAACGCCAATATGGGCATTCTGCCCCCCGCCCGCACCCGCGTGCGCGACCGCGGCAAACGGAACCTGATGCTGGCGGATAGGGCCCTTGAGGCGATGAGAGCATACCGGAACATGCATGAGTGGCTCTTCACCCCGGCGGCGCCTTGAACCGGGCTTCCACCGCTCCCGGATCCGGGCAATTTTTCTCTTAATGAAGCCTTCGCAGTAAGGTATATTACGCTCAGAGCCTGTTTTCATCGGGGCGGCTCGCAGCCGGGCACCCTTTCATCCGTCTGGTGCATAGGTGACATTCGACGCAGCTATAGGGAAATTCGAGGCGTATCTCGGCGAGAAAAATTTCTCGCCGAGAACAGTCGATGGGTACATCACCGACGTGATGCAATTTATTTCGTTCCTGGAACATTCCCGCGGCGCTGTTCCTTCGCCGGACAGCGTCACGCACCATGACATGCGCGCGTTTCTGGCCGCCTGCGTGGAGAGGGGATTGAACGGAGCATCGCTCCGCAGGAAGATATCAGCCCTTCGCGCCTTTTTCAGGTACGCGTATAAGCGCCGCTACGTGTCCCAGAATCCGACTGCTCTCGTCGCCAGCCCAAAGAAGAGGCGCACGATTCCGGCCGTCGTCGACGAAGACGGTGTTCGGACGATGATGGATCTGCCCGATTGCACGACGCTTGCGGGCAGCCGCGACCGAGCGATCCTCGAATTGCTCTACGGTACGGGGATCCGGCTCAGCGAGCTGGTTCGCCTCAACGTGATCGATCTCCTTCCCGGGAGCGACGTGATACGGGTCCGGGGAAAGGGGGATAAAGAGCGGCTGATTCCGTGGGGAAGAAAATCGAAGGAATCCTTTTTTTCCTACCTTTCGATACGTTTCTCGCTGCCCGATACGCCCGATGGAAGATCCCTGAGAGGCCTGGAGCAGCACCCGGCGTTTTCCGCGCGAGGGCAGGCGCGCATCAGCCGCAGGACCGTTCAGAGAATCGTGACACGCTATCTCAACAAGGTCTCTCACCGCATGGGGTTGAGTCCGTACAGCCTTCGGCATGCGTTCGCCACCCACCTGTTGAACAACGGGGCCGATTTGCGCGCCGTGCAGGAGATGCTGGGCCACGAAAGCCTGTCGACTACCCAGGTGTATACGCATGTCAGCGCAAAGAGGCTGAAGGCCGCCTATGAGAAGTCTCATCCGCGTGCGGAGTAGCTTACCCAAGGAGGAGTCTTGAAGATAAGGAGCACGACCATACTCGGCGTCAGGATCGGCAACCGCGCCGCAATCGGCGGCGACGGGCAGGTAACCATGGGGCAGACCATCCTGAAACAAAATGCGAACAAGATACGCGTCCTTGCAGGCGGCAAGGTCCTCGCCGGTTTCGCCGGCAGCACGGCGGACGCGCTCACGCTGTTCGAGAAATTCGAAGAGAAATTGGAAACCTACTCGGGAAACCTTCAACGGTCCGCCGTCGAGCTCGCGAAGGATTGGCGGAGCGATCGCATCCTCCGGCGCCTCGAGGCCCAGCTCGCCGTCATGGACGCCGGTTCGTCCCTCATCATATCGGGGACCGGCGATGTCGTGGAGCCG
>JACQXT010000173.1 GCA_016208665.1 Chitinivibrionia bacterium
AACCATCCGCTGTAAGGCACATTCAACGTGAAATTCCCCCATAGCAGCGAAGTCAACGCGGCGGTCAACGCGACCGGTCGCGGAACAACGTTCCGGCAAATGAGGTATAGCGTTGTGGAGGAAACAGCGATGATGACGGCGAGGAGAAGCTTCGTCGTGTATATGCTCACCCCAAATATTCTGAAGGCCAGAGCATTCAGATAGAAGGTTCCCGGCGCCCAGTTTTCCCAGAAGTCGCGGTAGGGGACTTCGCCCATCGCGGTCATCTTGAAATTATAAAGCTGATGGCCGAGGTCGCTGAAGAAATACGGAGAGAAAAAGTTGAGATCAATCAGGGAGAAGACCAAGCAGAAGGCAAAGCTGACGAGCACAATCGCAGCGAAGCACCAGTCTCTTCTAGGTTCGGGGTGAGTCAATCCTCAGCGTCTCCTGTCAGGCTTTGAGCGCTTAATTATCTCCGGCAGCGATTCGAGCACGACATCGCCGACGATCTTCAACGAGCGCGGGCTCACCTTGTCCAAGGTGTCCTCCGGGCTGTGCCAGTATTCATTTGTCTTCGAACCGGGGCCGTAATGAAAATCTATTATATCGAGGGAGGGGACACCGCGGTCAAGAAACGGGACATGGTCATCCAGAATTCTTGTGGGATTGCTTGTGAAATACGCAGCATGGCCAAGTTTCCCGGCGTTCTCCCACACAATTTTTCTGAGCCATTTCGTCGAGCGCGATTCGGCCTCAATCGACAGGTGCGCGTCGCCGACCATGTCCAGCAGGATCATAGCCTTTACTTTCGCTATCTCGCCCGATTTGCTGAGTTGATCCGCCATATATGTGCTACCGTGCAGACCGTCGGAATTGCTGTAGCTAGCCAGAGCTTCCTCACCGTCGAAGAAGACCAGCCATATTGTCGCCGGGTTCTTGCGCGCGGGAAGCACTCGAGCTAGCTCCAGCAGTACGGCGACTCCCGATGCGCCGTCATTAGCGCCGACAAAAGGAAATGCTCCAATCAGCTTCGTATCGTAATGCGTGCGCCCTCTCCGAGCCGGGGCTGCTCGCGGGTCGCGGCCCAATCTCGACAAGCGCGCGCGCATGCGCGAACGCCCGGGAAGCGTCAAACAAGGGGAGTGCGTCGCCTTCTGCGCCTTCCGCAGCGCAAACAGCGATAGCAAGCAGGCAACATCCGATTATGAAATGCCTGCTAAGATGTCTCACATTGCCCTCAAGGCCGCGATACGTTCGCGCGTGGATGGGTGGGTGGAGAAGAGATTGTTCAGAAGACCGGCGTGTTCGCGGAGCGGATTGACTATGTAGAGGTGGGCTGTGCTCTTGTTTGCGACCTCAAGCGGCTCGGTGTCCGCGTCGAGTTTCTCGAGTGCGCTCGCAAGTCCATCGGGATACCGCGTCAGGAAAGCGCCATGAGCGTCAGCCAGCAACTCGCGCCGCCGCGATACGGCAAGCCGCAGAAGTTGCGCGATTATGGGCGCGAGAATCGCCATAATGATTGCCAGAACGAGCACGATTGCCTGCGCCTGTCCGCCGCGCCCTCCGGACCGCCCCGCTCTTCTCCTCCCCCGGGACGTGCGCCAGAAATTTCTGAGCATCCAATCGCTCAGCAGCGCAACTACGCCCACGAGCACAACGGCGAGCGAACCGAGCAACGTGTCGTAATTCTTGATATGCGACATCTCGTGCGCAAGGACGCCTTCGATTTCGCGCCGGTTCAGTTTCTGAAGTAAGCCGGTCGTAACGGCGATGACGCCGTGCTCGGGATTCCTGCCTGTGGCGAATGCGTTTGGGGCGGTGTCCTCGATGACATACAGTTTCGGGGTGGGGATACCGGCTGCTATGGCGAGACCTTCGACGGTGTTCTGCAGAAACAGATGTTCTTCGCGAGTTGCGGGACGAGCAGCGCTCATTTTCAGAATTATCTTATCACTGTTGTAATAGCCGACGAGGGGACCTAGCGTGGCAAAGATGATCGCAAGCGGAAGCGCGATTATTCTGGCCCCGGGCGCAACTTCCTCAAAGAGCAGCGCCAGAATGAAGATTAAGATAACGAAAAACGCGCATAGCGCGAACGACTTGCGGCGGTTCCAGCTCATCTGCTCGTAGATATTTGTTGTGGCGGGCGCGAGGAGAACAAGCAGCGGGACGAATAGAAAGAGGACGAGAATAGCGATGATGGCTCTGTTGGGGGTGACCCATTCAGGCAAGGTGGTCATGCAAAGACTTCAGTCGAACTTCACCTTCACCGCTTCTCTTTCGGCGGGGACGGTGATCTCAAACATATCCTGCGGCACAAAGTTGAACATGCCCGCGATGATGTTGGTGGGGAACTTTTCGCGAAGGATGTTGTATTGCATCACATTGTCATTGTAGAACTGCCGCGCATAGGCGATCTTGCCTTCGGTTCCGGCCAACTCCTCCTGTAGCATCATGAAATTCTGGTTCGCCTTCAACTCGGGATAGCTCTCGGCTACCGCGAAGAGTGTTTTGAGTGCGCCAGTGAGTTGATTCTCGGCCTGTCCCTGGTCCTTCACGCTCGCCGCCCCGATTGCGCGCGCCCGCGCCTCCGTTACTTTCTCGAATACTTCGCGCTCATGCTTTGCGTATCCCTTCACGGTCTCGACGAGGTTCGGGATGAGATCGTATCTCCGTTTGAGCTGCACGTCAATTTGCGCCCACGCATTCTTGATGCGGTTGCGCAGCGTGATGAGGCGATTATACGCCAGCACTATATAGAGCACGAATACGACGAAGATAATAAGCGCAATCATTCCCATTTTCCCTGCCTCCGTCTCCTATCTCGAATCTTGAACCAGTTCAAGTTCCCTTTCTCCAGTTTCCAGTATCCTCTTTTCAGCCCTGAGTTTTCTCTTTGTCATTCCCGCGTTTTCTTTGTCATCTAAATTGATTCCCGCCTTCGCGGGAATGACATTGAAGAGGGTGTATTCGTGTTATTTGTTCTATTCGGGATATTCGTGATCCCAGCTTCTTCTTTTCTATTCGTGTCATTCGCTTTTCATTCGTAACATTCGTGTTCCCGTGCTTTCTTCTTCTTTATTGGTTGCGGCTATGTCGCGCTGTGTTCCCCTTCTTCCGCAACAATAAAGCGACCGATCATATCACGTGAGAATCGATGTCGCGTAGCGCCTTTGGCGGGCCGAGAATTTCTGCGACTATGATATTCTTGCGTAATTCGTTCAGGTCCCACCTGCCGAGGCTCAAAAGCTCAGGCATGGGTGGCTTCTCGCGAACTTCGCGCTCGACCGTTTCTCTCGTTTTGCGGCGCTTCGGCAATTCTGGCAGCGGTTCCATTCGCCTTGCCGCAGGAAATGGCGGAGGCTCAGGCATCCGGAAAACCGGCCGCTGTTCTTCCGGTACCGCATAGGGCCGCTCTATGCGTGGTTCCGGCCGAGGCAAGACCGTCGGCCGCTCTTCGCGCCTCGGCTGAGCTCTTTCGGTGTACGCGGGCTGCTTCGGCGGCTGCGGCCTGCGGGCAGGCGCGCCCATCTGCCGCCTGCGTTTCAGCCCCTCGCGAAACAGTCGCTGCAATTCATCCTCAGGCCCGGCAGGAGCGGGATGCCGCATCTGCCGTGGAATCGGTTCATGCCGCTCAGCGTGCGGCCGCGGCGTAGGCTGCTCCTGTGGCAAGTCTCGTTTCTGCCCCGCGACAACATCGGGACCACGCTTCAGTCGAGAGGCTTCTTTTGCAGCCTCTCTTTCCGCGCGCGCCCGAATTTCTTCCACGACCGATTGGAGCACTTTCCAGCCGATCCATATGAGAAAGAGAAAGAATACGAACTTATTCACGATTATTCGTCTTTCTTGTCCGTCTTGCCGATGTCGGAGATGGACTGCCGCATCGACGTGTCGGATTGGATATTGCGCAGCCTGTAATAGTCCATGACGCCGAGATTGCCGGAGCGGAACGCGTCTGCCATGGCGCGTGGGACTTCGGCCTCGGCTTCGACGACTTTCGCGCGCATCTCGACCACTTGCGCGCGCATCTCCTGCTCGCGCGCGATAGCCATGGCGCGCCGTTCCTCGGCTTTGGCCTGAGCGATCTGTTTGTCGGCCTCGGCCTGTTTCGCCTGCAATTGAGCGCCGATATTCTCGCCCACGTCAACGTCCGCTATATCGATTGAAAGAATCTCGAAGGCGGTCCCGGCGTCGAGACCTTTTTCGAGGACTTTGCGGGAGATCATATCAGGGTTCTCGAGCACTTTCTTGTGCGTCTCGGCCGAGCCGATGGTGGTGACGATGCCCTCGCCGACTCGCGCGATAATGGTTTCCTCGGTGGCGCCGCCAACGAGCCGTTCGAGGTTCGCGCGCACGGTCACGCGCGCTTTAGCCTTGAGCTGGATGCCATCCATCGCGACCGCGTCGACGGTGTCTTTTCCTTTGCGCGGGTCGGGTGTGTCGATGACCTTCGGGTTGACACTGGTCTGCACTGCGTCGAGCACGTCGCGGCCGGCAAGGTCAATGGCGCACGCGCGAGCGAAACTGAGCGGGATATTGGCCTTATTCGCGGCTATCAGAGCCTGCACGACGCGGACGACGTTCCCGTGCGCGAGGTAGTGAGCCTCGAGGTCATTCGTGCCTACGGGGAGTCCGGCCTTGATAGCCATGATGCGCGTATCCACGATTACTCCGGGGTTTACTTTGCGGAGGCTCATGCCGACGAGGCTGGTGAAGCTGACGTGGGCGTCGGAGAGAACCGCGCGCAGCCAAAGCCCGAAAAACCTCGCGAGCACCGCAATGATGGCAAGAACAATGCCGATGATTATCAGAGTGATGATTAAGGTCACGCCAGTTCCCATGAGTTATCCTTCCTTTCCCGAATTTGAAGGGCCTTGTTCCCTTACGACTATTCTATTCCCCTCGACCGCGACAATTTTCACTCTCCTGTCTTTGTCGATAAATGTTCCCTCGGAAACGACGTCGAGCCGTTTCAAATCGAACTGAGCGATGCCGGCAGGCCGTAGTTGCGTGAGGCTGATACCCTCGCGACCCACATAGTCATCGAACTGGTCGGTGCCGCTGAAGCCGAGGTTCTTGTCGAGCCTGCGTCCGAGGATGAGAAGCTTGCCTGCCCGGCTCTGCGGAAAGTATTTTATCCCGGCCAGAATGATGACCGTTGCGGCAACGAGCTCGCCGACGACTATCCAGAAACCCATCTCGTGGTATTGCCGGAAAGCGAGAACCATGCTGCCCACGATGAGAAT
>JACQXT010000027.1 GCA_016208665.1 Chitinivibrionia bacterium
GATGTGCTGCGGGGTTTTGCACTCCTGGGCATCATTTTCAATAACATGCTGTATTTCAGCGGATACGCCTACATGCCCTTTGACGATCTGCGACAAATAATCGATCTGAAGCTGCACGAGGATCTGTATTATTTTCTGGATATTGTCATCACAGCCAAATTTTACACGCTCTTTTCTCTTCTGTTTGCGGTCGGATTCTATATCCAGCTCAGCAAGCACACGGAAGATGCAACCGGTTTTCTCAAAACATATCGCAGGCGGTTGTTCATTCTGCTGGCAATCGGGCTCATACACAGTCTGATCTGGTCAGGGGATATTTTGCTTACCTATTCGATAATGGGCTTTATCATTATCTTGTTCCGCAATGTCAGGCCAAGAAATCTGATTCGCTGGGCGCTATTATTTATGCTGCTGCCATTTATTATAGATTTGGCGCTATTGCCTTTTTTTACGGCGACGGATGCTATCACCGCCGAGAATGCCGCGCCCATTGCGCACGTATCATTCCCGGATATGGCACCCGAGGCTGTCATCAACACATTCCAAAACGGGACCATCCCGGAAATATTTGCCTTGAATATTCATAATCTAGTCTGGAGATACGCGAGTTTTATTCCATCCGGAATGTATTTTACAATCTTTGGAATATTTCTTCTCGGTTACTATTTGGCCTCGATCGGGTTTTTTACCAGGAAATCAACATCAACATTGTTCTCGATAACCAGTCTGATCATCGGATTGGTTGCTACTGTTTCGGCCAATATATTGGGCGGCAATCCGTATCAATTCCCGCCGACGCTTACTAATATTCTTTTCAAGTTCTTGGAATCGACGGGACAGATATTCATGTGCTTCTTCTATGTGGCTTCCATATTCAAAATCGTTCAGACTCCTATAGGGAGAAGATTATTCAAGCAGTTAATACCTGTGGGGAGAATGGCTCTCAGCAACTATCTGTTTCAGACGATCGGTATGATAATCATATTCTACAACTTTGGATTCGATCTGTTTGGTAGAACAGGTTTGATCCAGACAACGGGCATTGCGATTCTTCTCTTGGTACTGCAGATTATTATCAGCAATATCTGGTTACAGCATTTCAGATTCGGTCCTTTTGAATGGTTTTGGCGAAGCTTGACCTATAAGATGAGAATAGGAATCCGATACGACAAGCGCCCCGCCGTCTATTCTTAATCTTCAAGTCTGTACACCTGAATTGTCTCCTTCGCGAATACGCCCCTGAATAGCCCGCTCGCCGAGAGCTTGGCGGCCGCCTCCCTCCCGCCGGGAGCGTCGGTTCTGCAGACGATGTAGAACGGACGCCTCGAGACATCCACGAAATCCTCGATCGACAATTCCGCCGCCGAATCCGCCTCCGAGAACACGGTGTCCCGCAGGTGCCGGCGCCGCGCGATCACGTCCTGCGGATAACCCCAGACTTTCGCATAGCCGGCCGTGCCCCAATACTGATCGCGTCCGGCGAGCACGGGAATGCGCACGATGTCGTTATCCTCGAGGAAGACAGCATTCTTTTCCGTGCTGCCGGATATCCATTCGTACAGGGCGCGCTCGTCGCTCGTGACCGTGAATGCCGAAGTATCGCGCGCGGCGTTCGCGAAATAGATCGCGTTGAGCGGCACGGTCGCCGCGGCGATGAAAACAACGAGCGCCGCGCGGCGGCCGCCGTTCCGCCGGGAGGCGTCTGTGGACGCCGGGACCGGCGCCTCCAAAGCCGCCGGCGCAAGCGCAGCGAGCGGGAGATACAAGAGGAACGAAAACTTCGTTTCATTATTCGTCGGCAGATCTGCTGCGATGGCGATGGCCGCCAGAATACAAATCCATATAACGAGCGGGAGGGCCTCTTCCCTGAGCGCCGTACGAAAACGAACGACGCGAAGCGCGAGCGCCAGCAAGATCAAAGGCGCCAGGACATCGGACAGAAGCCCGACCATGTATCCCGGTTGAAGCGCGATACGCGCCGAGCTCTCGCCCGAGCTTCGGGGAAGCACGGAGGCCAGGTAGACAGCCGCGACCGCAAGAGAGATCGCCATCGCTCCTGCCGCGCGGAGTACGGGAAACGGCCGCCGTGCCTCTTGCCGCGTCCCCTGCTGCGTCCCCTGCGCCGCCCCCACTTGCGCCGCCGCGGGATACAACCGCTCGAGCACGCGAACGGCAACGGCCGCCGCAGCCGACACAAGAAGGACCGCCGCACCGATGATGAGGTGAAGATACAGAAGCCCTGCAAGAGAAACGGCCATGAGCACAACGCGCACCGCCCCGCCGCGCCGAAGCGTAACAAAGAGCGCGAGAAACACGCACACGAGCCCCAGCGTGAGCGAGAGAGCCGTTCCCAGCATGAACTTCTCGAGCAGCATGAACTGATTTCCCTCGATGGAAAGAAACGCGGATGCGGTTTCATGCCCCGGCGGCGAGAGAGAGAAGAACGTGTTGAGAAGCTCCATTCCTTTCGTTTCGCCGAAGAGCGCACGCGCAAATCGCAGAGGAAAGAAGAGGAAGAACAAGCCGTTCATTCCCAGGAGCGCGAGCCAGAGCCCGAGAAGGCGCGGGAAGCTCCGCCGGGCGAACAGACCGCTGAGAAAATTGAATCCGAGGGCGAGGCTCGCAAGCGCAACGGCGTTCATGAATATCATCGAGGCGAACGGACCGATGCGAAGAAGCGCCGCCGCAGAGAGAAACAGAATATGATAGAAATACATGTACTGAAGGCGGAGCGAACTGAAATACGGATCGATGAGCGGAAGGCCGTGCGCCGAGAGGCGGTGGAACACGGCGGCATGAAACCAGCTGTCGCTCCGCACGCGCCACCACATCCTGGTGGCGGGCAGATAGAACACAAGGACGGCGATAACGAGAACGATCGCAGCCATCCACAGGGCGTGTTTTCGTTCCTGCGGCTCGCGGGACGGCAACGATCCGCCCCATGCGATATAACACAATGCGGCGCCCGAAGCCGCGATCCACACGGCCGACGATCCGGCCCCGAGCGTTATGAGCGCGAGCACGACCAGCCCGAATAAAACAGGCGAAAGCGCCGCGGCAAGCGCGAGCGTTTCAAGGAACGGAAGGCGCGCTCGCAAGGCCAAGGGGAGCGCCGGCGCGAAGCAGAGGAAAAACAGCGCAGACGGCGCGCGCAGCAGCGGCAGAGGCAGCGTTAGGAGGAAGAGGAGAATCCCTGCGACCGCCGCGCGTTTTATCACATTTCTTGAGAGAGAAGACTGCATGCGGGATTAGGTATACCATAAATAAACCGGCTCTGAACATGCAAACGTTGGGGGGAGTTGAGAAGTCAGCGCATGATCAGAGCCGGCGTGGCTGTGCTGGCGATTATGTATTCGTAACGGTTCCGCAATGTCGCGCGCAGAGAATATGAACAGGGGAAGTCGTTGTACGGTTTACATTTCAAGGTATCGATCCCTCCCCCGAGGTTTCAACGCCTTTTTCGACTTCCCCTGTTCCACCTGCTTTCAATCTGCGCCGCGGATTCCGCGGGGAATCCGCGGCGCGGATGGCGTGCTATGAAGGGGCTGCCATCATTATCATATACTCCACTCGATCTCCTTTTGTTCCCTTTTGAACGCCGGGTTTTATCGAGCGCCGGGCCCCTCGGATCTTCGGGTCTGATCGAGAAAACCGGCCGTACCCAACCGAGACCGGGTCCCGGCCGGCCTTCAAGCGAGCTGGCCCCGCCTCAGCCGGTTTTCTTTACCCCGGCCATCGATTCCTGCCAGTATGGCGAAATGTTCCTCAAGCGCTGGATGATCGGCGGCAGCTCTTTGAGGACAAAATCAATCTCTTCCTCCGTAGTGTACCTGCTCAGAGAAAATCGAACCGAACCGTGCGATAAGGTAAACGGCACTCCCATCGCCCTCAGCACGTGCGACGGCTCGAGCGCGCCGGACGTGCACGCCGATCCGCTGGAGGCGCAGATGCCGAGCTCGTCCATGAGCAGCAGAATGGCCTCTCCTTCGATATATTCGAAACTGATGTTCGACGTGTTGGGCAGTCGGTCGTCCTTGTGGCCGTTTCTTATCGAACCGGGAATGGTCGAAAGAATGCCCGATTCCAGCTTGTCGCGAAGGCGCCGGACCGTCTGCTGTTCATGCGCAATGGTTTCGCGGGCGAGATCGCACGCCTTGCCGAGGCCCGCTATATATGGGACGTTTTCCGTGCCTCCGCGCCTGTTCCGCTCCTGGTGGCCGCCGAGCATGAACGGCTGAATGCGCGTGCCGCGCCTGATGTAGAGCGCGCCGATTCCCTTCGGTGCGTGCAGTTTGTGCCCCGAGAACGACATGAGGTCGACCGGGAGTTTCTCCATGTCGATCGGCAGCTTGCCGATCGCCTGGACGGCATCGACGTGGAAAGGAATCCCTCGGGCCTTGACCATTTCGCCCGCTTTCTCGATGGGAAAGATCACGCCGGTCTCGTTGTTGGCATACATGATCGATACGAGAGCCGTGTCGTCGGTCAGCGCATCCCGCAGCTCGTCCGGATTGAGCCTGCCTTCGCGGTCCACGCCGAGGAGCGTGACCTTGTATCCGCGCTTGCCCATCCGCGTGACCGTGTTCAGGACCGCAGGGTGCTCGACGCGGGTCGTAATGATGTGCTTCTTGTCAGGGTAGGCGTCGAGTACGCCGCGGATCGCATAGTTGTCGCTCTCCGTTCCGCAGCTCGTGAACACGAGCTCCGACTCCTTGCAGTTGATGAGGGAACAGATCCTGCCTCTCGCTTCCTTGACCGCGGCGCCCGCGACGGCGCCGAACTTATACATACTCGATGGATTGCCGTAGTTCGCGGTGAGGAACGGTTTCATCTCCTCGAACACCTCGGGAGCGATCCTGGTCGTCGCATTGTTGTCCAGATAGACGATGTTCATTCGTGCACCTCCTCGACGGTGATCGCGTCGCTCACGAACTCCTTCAATTTGGCTTCCACGTGCGACTTGATCGTCAGGTTCGAGGCGATACAGCCGATGCACGCTCCCTTGAGCTGGACGAGCACCCGGTCTCCCACGATATCCACCAGTTCGAGATCGCCCCCGTCTTTCTGAAGCGGCGGCCGGATCTCCTTGTCGATGATGTCCTGAATCATGTTGATCTTCTGGATGTTGGTAAGGGGCCGCTTCTTCGCGTCCGGCGGAACCGCCTTCGCGGTTCTCGCCACTCGCTGCTTGCTTTCCTCGGCAAGAATCTCTTCGATCCGGGGATGGCAGGACGCGCATCCGCCGCCCGCCTTGCTGTAATTCGTGACTTGCTCCACGGTCGAGAGATTGTTCTCGCGTATCACCTTCCGTATGAGGTTCTCGTGCACGCCGAAACAGGAGCAGACGAGCGGCCCTTCGATCTCTTCCTTGTGGCGCACGTCGATGCCGCGGTAATTGTTTATGGCGGCTTCGAGCGCCTCCCTGCCCATAACCGAGCAGTGCATTTTTTCCTGAGGAAGTCCGCCGAGCGCCTCGGCAATCTGCTGGTTGGTAATCTGCTGAGCCTCTTCGAGCGTCAGCCCTTTCACCATTTCGGTGAGCACGGATGAGGAGGCGATGGCGCTCCCGCAGCCGAATGTCTTGAACTTGACTTCGGCGATTTTCCCATGGTCGTCAAGCTTGAACGACAGCCTGAGTGCGTCGCCGCAGGCGATCGATCCGACTTCCCCCACCCCGTCGGCTTCTTCTATTTCACCGACGTTCCTCGGGTTGAGGAAGTGATCTATCACCTTATCCGTATAATCCCACATAGAAACCTCCCTATCGTTTCCTTATCTCATCGATTAACGGGCTCGGATCGCCGCTTTCCTGTGCCGCTTCGCATTGACCGCACAAATCGGGTTCGGGTTTTTGCCTGCAGGCGACGCAGTTGTCCAGCATGTCTATTGTGGACTCGATCTGCTGCTTCAATTCATTAAGAGCCGATACCGTCCTGGAGACTTCCTGGTGCTTGGTCTGGAGGATGGCGAGCAGCTTCTCGGCGGCTTCCTTTCCTGCGGTGCTCTCCTTCCAGTCCAGCAATATATGCCGTATCTCCTCCAGGCTGAATCCTGCGATCTTGAGGCTCTCGATAATGCTCAGCCGCGCAAGAGAGCGGCAGTCGAATACGCGCTGCCCTCCCTGCGTGCGTTCCGAATGAATGAGCTTCAGTTCTTCGTAGTAGCGAAGGGTGCGGGTTGTAAGCCCGCTCAGTCGCGCAAGCTCGCCTATCTTATAGTTCTTCTCTTCCATGGCGCGTTGACCGCTTCCGCCGGGACTGTGCTCATTGCTCACGTTTACGTTAACTGTTACTTATAGTGTAGGTCCGCAGCTCGATTTTGTCAAGATTCTTAATGGAATATCGCGATGCTTCTCGAAGAGCCTATATAACATGTTTAATTAACACAAGTTATGTTGTGCGCGGTCCGTCCGGGTTGCCGCCTCCACCAGATCCTGGGTCCCCCAAGAAGCGCCGACCGACGGTGTTTTCTTTTGAAACGGGGACGCCGGTGCAGTATCCTGTTATTTCCAGCAGTTACATAAATTGAGCGCGCTGAGCATTAATAAGCGGGGTGGCGCCATGCCTGAGCAGGAAAGAATCGGGCTCATTATCGTAAATACCGGAGACGGCAAGGGAAAAACCACGGCGGCCATGGGGGTGGCGCTTCGAGCGGCGGGCTGCAAGTTCAAGGTCCTCATGATCCAGTTTATCAAGGGCTCGTGGGACTACGGAGAGCTCCACTCGGCCGAGATGCTCGCTCCCTATTTCGAGATCGTCCCCATGGGCGAGGGATTCACGTGGGAAACGAACGACAAGGCGCGCGACACGCTCATCGCCCGGAAGGCCTGGGAGTTCTGCAAGGAGAAGATCCGGGCGAACGAACATGATATTCTGATATTCGATGAAATCAACAATGCGCTCGATTACGGCTATCTCGACGCGGCCGACGTCGTGGAGGCGGTGACGAACAAGCCCAAGCCCATGCACATCATTCTCACGGGAAGAGGCGCGCCGCAAACATTGATCGACGCAGCCGATCTCGTAACGGAAATGAAAGAAATCAAGCACCCGTTCGCGAAAGGCATCTACGCCCAGAAGGGGGGATAGAGTTCTAGCAAGGCTCTGTAGCCTGAGCGAGAAGGACGATCGGCTGACGAACCGTTCGCGCGGAGCGAGGGGAGATCGCCCGCCGCAGGCGGGAAGCTCCCCGATGCGGGCGCGGGTGAGGAAGCCGATCATCCTTCTCCTAACACAAACAGGAGCAATCATGAATCTTGGAATATCCGGAAAAGTGGCGGCGGTCGCGGCCGCAAGTCAGGGATTGGGATTCGCCGCGGCGCACGCGCTGGCGGAAGAGGGCGCAAAGGTCGGCATCTGTTCGAGGGACAAAGCAAGAATAGACGCGGCCGCGGAGAAGATACGAACCGCAACCGGCGCCGACGTGGCATCGTTCGCCGCCGATCTCGCAGACGCCGATGCGGCGGCAGAATTCGTCAAGAGCGTGGCGGAGCGTTTCGGGCGCCTCGACATTCTCGTCACGAATGCCGGCGGCCCTCCGCCGGGCGGCGTGGACGAACTCGCGCGCGAATCCGTGGAGCGCGGTTTTCGCCTCACGCTCCTCAGCGCCATCACGATGATCAAGACGGCGATCCCTTATATGAAGAAAAGCGAATGGGGCCGCATCGTGAATATAACTTCGGTGACCGTAAAGCAGCCTGAAACAACACTGCTCATGTCCAATACCATGCGATCGGCGCTCATCGGTTTTTCGAAATCCATTTCGATGGAACTCGCGCGGGACAACATACTCATCAACAACGTCGCACCCGGCTATACGCGCACGGAACGCCTCACCCAGCTCGCGGGAGATCTTGCGAAGCGAAAGAGCACCGCGCCTGCCGATGTTTTCAAGGAGTGGGAAAGCCACATACCCATGGGTCGGCTCGGGGACCCAAGCGAGCTCGCCGCCGCCATTGCGTTCCTCGCTTCGGAACGTGCGAGCTATATCACCGGCGTGACCGTCCAGGTGGACGGCGGGTTCATCAAGGGGATCATGTAACTGCAAGATAAAGCTTGAATACAGGTTACGCGCATAGTATCATTAAGGCAGCAAAAAACCGTCTTTCTTCAAAGAAGAACTGCATGAAGCCGGGCTCATTCTGTTGGCGCTCATACCATGAATGGGCGTAAGTCGGCTGTTTCTATAGAGATGAGCAATACATGTGGTTCCCCACCATCTACGAGGTGCTGTCAGTCACTCACCACATCATGAGTCAAGAGGGGGTACGTCATGAGAATTCGAATCGGTCTCGTGTGCGTCATTATCGCAGTTGCAGGTCTGCTTGTTCCTCGCGCAGCGGGTTCCAGGGAAACTGCGGCCGCGCGATCCACACAGGGAATGGATCAGGCGCGCCAGGTGCTCGTCTTCGACGGGAGTCCGGTTCATAACGTGGGAGAACTCCACATGCACATGAGCAACTGGGGGATGTTCGGCTCCATGCCGAATACCGGGATGCCGTTCGCGTTCGCACCCTCCGCCGAATGGCCGGCAGGCAGCGGCGTGGAGCATCTGTTCTCCGGCGGCATTTGGGTAGGCGCGCTCAAGAGCGGCGTTCCGCAAGTCACCACCTCGACGTTCGAGAGCGAGTTCAGGCCGACGCAGGACCCGATTGACATTGTCTATCGAAGCGCGGAGGGCGCCCCTCAGGGCGACCGTTTTCCGTTTCCGGGCGCCGACGATGACGGCGACGGGTCGTATGACGAGGACTGGCTGGACGGGCACGACAACGACGGGGACGCTCTCATCGACGAAGACTTCGCCGCCGTTTCAACTCAGATGTTCAGCCGATGGTACACCGATAACAATCCTCTTTCAAAAGAGCAATATCCGGCCCACGACCCTCTCGACATCATGGTTCGGGAGGAGAGCTACCAGTGGGCGGATGATGAGTTCGACGATTTTGTCGGGATAGAATACGTGATTACCAATATAGGCGACGATGTTCTCGAGAATGTGTATATCGCCCTATTCGCCGATCCCGATATAGGAAAAAGAGCCACCAGCCAAAACTGGTTGGACGACGCCGCGGGATTCTCCGACCAGCTTCTCTGCACGCCGCTCGGCGCGGCCGGATTCCAGACGGCGTATGCGTACGACTACGACGGCGACGGAGGCCAGGCGCCCAGCTACATCGGCATCATGATCCTCGACCACCTCGTCGACCCGACGGGCGAATACGCTCCGAGCGAGGTCGGCGTGGCGTCCTTTCACCATTTCCGGGGCGAGCAGTCGTATGAAGAGGGCGGCGATCCGACCAACGATTTCGAACGCTATGAGCTGATGTCGTCCGGGTCGATCGATCGCGACGGCGATTCCCCCGGCGATTACAGAATGCTCATATCGGTCGGGCCGTTCAAAGAGCTCGCGCCCGGGCAGGAGCTCGTTATCAGGGCGGCCGTCGTGGCGGGCCAGGGATTGGCCGGGCTGCTTCAAAATGCCGCCAGAGCCCAGCTCGCCTTCAACGGCAAGTGGTTCGATATCGACGAAGAACTCCTGACCGGCATAGCGGGACGTGAAACGCCGGTTACGGGCCCCGCCACGGGAATCGTGATCGATCGCTGCGATCCGAACCATGACGATCCCATCAACGTTCCGCGAGGAGTCACGGTTTGGACCAACGACGATTGCGAGGATGAATTGTTCCGGGCCGAAGCATGCAAGTACGGCGCCCAAGACAGCCTCATATACAAAACCGGCGTCGCCGGCAAGGAAACCAACGTCAACTGGACCATTTCGGATGAGATGCCGGCCGTCACGAGAACCGCATACATGGATATAAAGCCGGGATCGTACCCCAATCCGTTCAACCTCCATCTCTTCGAATTCATGCTCGGGGATAATCCGAAAAAGGGCGGCGTTCTGCCGATAGCCGTTCTTGGCCAGGAAACGTTCGATGTTCACGATATCGACGTTTCGACGCTCCGCCTCGAAGGCGCCGCGCCGCTGCCTCACGGTCAGGATTATGAAGATGTGGCCTCGGTATCCGGAAACACCGGCTGCCCGTTCACGTCCGATGAAACGGACGGTTTCCCGGACCTCATGTTGAAGTTCAGGAATATCGAGGTGGCGGCTGGCATCGTGCAAAACGGCCTGATACTCGAAGATGGAATGCAGCTCACGCTCACGGGAAACATGATGGACGGCACGCCGTTCGCGGCGCATGATTGCGTGAAACTCGTCGGCGAGGGGCAAGGGCCTCCGGACGATCAGGAGCGCGGCAAGAAAGGCCCGACTCTGCGGCAACCGTCTCCGAATCCGTTCAACCCCGTTGCGCGGATCTCGTACTATCTGCCCGAAGAGGGGCACGTGCGTATTGCCGTGTTCGATGTCGCAGGAAAGCTTGTGGAACTGCTGTACGAGGGGTATCAAACCGCCGGCGAGCAGTCGGTGGAATGGGACGGCAGCAGGCAGGCGAGCGGATTGTACTTCTACCGTCTCGAGGCAAACGGACAGGTGGATGTCAAGCGGGCCGTGCTGATTAAATAATTTCCCGGGGCGATTGCTCCGGATTACGACATTCGTTTGCGGATATTCTACATGAGCCTTCACGGAGCGGCGAACTGGAAGGTCCGGCTCAAGCCGGCGGCTCCCGTTCGTACTCATCTGCTGCTGGCGGCGTGCGCCTGGTCGATCGTCGGAAGCGTTCTGGTTGTTCTCGGGTTTTACTGGGTGCACGCCGCCGGCAGCACATCAAGCTACCTGGTCCTCGCGATCGCGATCGGGTACGCCAAATCCCGCTTTGTTCTGGACAATGCCGCCCGGCGCGCCGCCGCCAGGATCGTGGAGCGCGGCGACGGCAAGTGCGCCGGCGGATTCTTCTCCTACAAGAGCTGGCTTCTCGTCGCGGCGATGGCCTTGGCCGGACGCTTCCTCCGCTCGGGGCTGGTGTCGCAGCTCCTCCTGGGATTCATATACGTTGCCGTCGGCAGCGCCCTCCTGATATCGAGCCGCCTGTTCTGGCGAAGCTACACCGAAAGAGCGAAAAATGGTGCGCAATAGCCGGTGTTTCTTGTAACATCCCGGCACGGGATTGCGTATTCCTTTTCATATTCCCGGTTGCGATGTACGGTTATTTCCAATGATTACCCCTGTATCGGTGCGGGCGCCATCACGGCCCCCTGCGATGTGGCAGCCCCATGATCGGCGTATCAAGGAGGATTTCATGAATCGTCATGCGGTCTGTGCGGTTCTGTTGGTCCTGGTGTTCGCCCTCGCGTTCCCCGCCGTCTCCGGCGCGGAAATCCAGACTCAACTCCCGTCGTATTATTCTCTTCTCGATTTCAACTTTACCAGCCCCGGGGCGCGCGCGACCGCCGTCGGCGGATTCGCCAACCCGGCCGTCTACCGAATGCTGCCGGGCGGCGAGGTCTCCTATTTCTGGTCGGACGAGAACGCGCAGCTCAAGTCCATCAACCGCTGGGGCCTCTTCTTCGGATCGGAGCACCTGGGATTCAGCGCGCTTCGCTCGAAAGGCCTCGACGGCTCCCTCGGCGACGTGAGCGTCGTCGATTATCGCCTGTCGTTTTCGATGGGCGACAGGAAGTCCAGCGTGGGGCTCGCCTACGGATGGTCGAGCGGCGACGAGACGGCGTTCGCGAGAACGAGAGTCATCCAAGCCGGCATGATGCGGCGGTTCGGCCGCTATCTGTCGCTCGGTCTCGCCGGAACGTTTTCAACGCAACGTGATGACCGCATCGGACTTGCCGATGTGGCCGTCCGCCCTCTGGGGAACGACATGCTCACGATCTTCGGCGACGGAGAGATGGGCAGGAACACGAGGCTCAAGGACGCCCGCTGGAGCGCGGGAGCGATGGCGGAACTCGTGCCGGGAGTGTGCCTCACCGGGCGCTATTTCGACGATGAATCGTTCGCGTTCTCCCTGGGGTTCAGCTTCGGGTCCGTCGGCACCGCCGCCGGCCTCCGGTACGACGCCAACAGCGATTTCAGCCATACGATATACGGCGTCCGCCTCGGGTACAACGAGCGTAACGTGTTCGATACGTATCTCAAGAAGGAAAAGAGTTATCTCGCGATGGAATTGAAAGGGCCCATGCAGTACCGGCGCTACCGGCTGTTCGACGACGGGCA
>JACQXT010000028.1 GCA_016208665.1 Chitinivibrionia bacterium
GGGGGCCTGTGCCGGTACCTGGAGCGGTACCCTCAATCAGACAGGGGGTCTGACGAGCGGCATTACTTTCACGGTGGACTCAAGCGGTGTAGTGACTGCCTTTACGGGCTTTGCCGGACCGGTAGCAGGGAAGATGTTCTGCCAGGCCGGGAAAACGGTAGCGCGTTTTGTAACAGCCCTGGGCCCGAGTGATCCGTACAACCAGATAAGCCTGAACGGTTCACGAACAGGCAACAGTATCAGCGGTTCCTTTTATATCGACAACGGAGCGGCTGTAGATGGTACCTTTACGCTGGTGAAACAGTAGTAAAGTGATTCACAGGGCTTGACCCTGAAGAAGGGGCAAATCAAAACAGCGGGACCGGTTATCCGGTCCCGCTGTTTCTTTCTTCTACTGGACGTTTACCGTTATCCGTGCCCATTCGGTGGGCGGCACACTCCGTACCGAGCCGATCTTGCTTTGCGAGATGACCGTAAAGGACCCTGGGCCTGTTCCTCTCACCGTAAGCACATTGGTGCCGGATGATTCTGTGCGCAAACCACCGGTTCCCGGCGCTATCTCGAGGTAGTACAACCAGCCGGGGTAGGGGTTCTGGACTCGCACCGTGGTTGTCTCATTGACCCTGATGTTGGGCCGGTCCACAGTGAGCGCAGGGTAAGGTCTCAGGCCGAAGGGTGCCTGTACGGGGCCCTTGGTGTCGTCCATGAGGGTATCAATTACCACGGGGCGATCCGGCACAGCCAGACGTGCTACCACGCCCTTCTGGTCCTCTATCCCCGAAGAGGCCAGGGTGAGCGTATTCACGTTGACCAGCGCGAAGCCTTTGCCCCCTGACTGGGAGTTGTAAGACCAGGTGGCGTGATCCGAATCGCCCACTGTATAGGTGCCTGCGGGAAGGACCACACGGGGGGGCTGGACAACCCAGAATGTTGCCTGTGCCGTGGCCTGCCATGGCCCATACCTGAGGTTGTTCGGTCCGCCTTGAAGCCAGATCTGCCCCAACGGGGCGCCCCTGCCGTTGTTCCAGTGATAGGTCCGGATCAACTGGAGTTCGCTCACCTGAGAGAGGGTGAAGGAGGGACCGCCCGGTGCACCGTTCATCACACCGGCGCCGTTTTCATTGTTCACGGCCGTGATGGTGGCTGCCTCCCCGTACCATGGGAGTAGAAGTAGTGAAAGAAGGAAACAGACGCCCAGGAAAACCAGGATTCCCTTTCTTTGTACCATGATCGTCCTCCTTTTCAAGTTATTTCCCGGCAGAAGTTTTAACTGCAGAGAATCACAGGATATAGATTATACTGCCAGCCTGTCAAGAAGAATAGCATAATGCCGGAAACCTCTTGCACGCCGACCCTTTTGTGCGTACTATGAGAGAAATAACCACAGGGGGGCAATGGTGTCTCCAAAGCTTACGATGCGCCGCAAGCTAAATGGGATTGTACACAGCCGCTGGTTCCTTGGTTGGGCGATCACTGCTGCCGTGGCCGTCCTCCTCGGCGGCATCAGCTATGTTCTCGTGCCTCCTCCGCCCGGCACGCTCGTTCTGAGCACCGGAATTGACGGCGGGGCCTATGCTGCCTTCGCCGAGAAATACCGGAGGATCCTTGCCAGGGAGAATGTCAAAGTCCGTCTCCTTGCCTCGTCCGGTTCCGTAGAGAATTACAGGCGTCTCAGAGACAGCAAGGCCCGGGTTGATGCAGGCTTTGTTCAGGACGGCACCGGATCGTCGTCGGAGGCTAGAAACCTCATCTCTCTCGGTGCAATCTGCTACTCTCCTTTATGGGTCTTCTACCGCAGTTCCAAAATCCTCGACGACCTCTCTGAACTGAAGGGCAAACGGATAGCCATCGGGGCTCCGGGAAGCGGGGTCCGGGAGATCTCAAAAGGGCTGCTCGGTGCAAGCGGCACTGACAGGCCGCCGACACAACTTCTCGATCTCCAGGGGAGCGCTGCCAACAAGGCACTGCTTGAGGGTAAAGTGGACGCGGTGATGATTGTCGGCACCGAGGATAACAGTCTTGTGAGGGAACTTCTTTATGAGCCTTCGGTGAAACTTATCAACTTCAGGCAGGCCGAAGCGTACGCCCGTCTCTTCCCCAAACTCTCCCATGTGATCCTGCCCAGGGGCATTCTCGATCTCTCCGGGAAGAAACCGGCTGAGGATGTACATCTCCTTGCCGCTACGATGCCGCCGTGGAGACCCACGGGGGTGCCGGCTGGGTGAACCGCAAGGGGGAATTCCCATCGCCCAAGGAGATGGACTTCCCCTCTTCCAAGTATGCCGAGCGATTCTATAAATCGGGCCGCCCCTTCCTGCTCGATTACCTTCCTTTTCGCACAGCTGTCCTCGCAGACCGGCTCGTGATAGTCCTTGTACCCGTGGCCTTTCTCTTTGCCCCTCTCATCTTTGTCGTCTCCACGCTCTACTCCTGGGGTAACCGCCGCAGGGTCTACCGCTGGTATCGCGAGCTGAAGAACCTTGAAAAGGAACTCAACGGCGGCATGGGGCCTGAAGAGGTGGAGAGGATGCTGGCAAGACTCGACCGCATCGAGGCCTCTGTGAATAATATCCGTCTCCCCCTTGCCTTCTTTCCTGACGCATACAGGCTCAAGGAGGATGTAAATCTGGTCAGGGCCAAGCTTGCCAGAATCGCCCGGGCTTAGAAGTACCATTTTGCATAGGGTCTATCGTCGGGAAGGAGTGTGAAAGTGTTAAGCCCCTTGCGCCACCGGCCGCTCTTTATCAGGTCCATCAGGACGAATCTGGTCATTCTGGTCCTCATCTCTGTCCTGCCTGCCCTTGGAATTATTCTCTACTCCGGCTCGGAACGACGTCGAGATGCGGTCTCAGCTGCTGAAGCGCATGTTGCGGGGGTCCTGGACGAGATTGCCTCGGATCATGAACGAGCCGTGGAGAGTACACGACAGCTCCTTACCGCTCTGTCAAAGGTGGATGAGGTGAGGGGCCTGCGCAGCCGTCCTGATGGGAAACTGGTTCTGCCACGCACAGGCCTGTTCTCCATTTTGGCAACCCCGTGCTCGACGCCGGGGGCCGCGTGAAAGGGGTCCTGGTGGCTGCCTTCGATCTCAGCCGGTACGGCCGGATGCTTACGGAGGGGATGCCCAGAGATCCCATACTGACCATCACGGACCACAGGGGTATCCGTCTCTTCAGACACCCCGGGTTCGAGACGTATGTGGGAAAAGCCGACAACCCCGAACGCTTCCGTACCATGGTAGGCGGGCGGGCTTCAGGAGTTGTTGCCTATGAAAGGGATTCGGAAAGGCGCCTTGCCGCTTACAGAAGACTTTCTCTGAGGGAAGGCGAACAGCCATACCTCTTTATCCGGCTGAGCGTTTCCGAGGAGCGAGCCCTGGCTGGGGCGCGCAGCGTGCTGCTCATCAATCTGGCGCTGCTGGGCATGGCATTTGTCATAGCCGTTGCCTCGGCCCTCTTCATAGGAAATGCGGTTATAGGCAGGAGAATAGGCAGTCTCGTCAAAGCCTCCCGGCAACTCGCCCAGGGGGATTTTGCAGTCAGAACAGGCCTGGAACATGAGAAAGATGAACTGGGGGAACTGGCCCGAGATGGCGGAACAATTGGGGACTAAGGAGATTGAGAGGACTACAGCCCAGGAGAGTCTCCAGGTTATGGCAGCCCGCCTTCTCCGGGCCGAAAAGGTCTCCCGGTCCGGAAACTGGGAACTGGACCTGAGGAGAATGACCATTTCAGGGTCTGAGGAGGCAGCCCGCATCTACGGGCTCGCCGATATAGAGTGGCCTCTCGACCTGATAAAGAAGATTCCTCTCCCCGAATACCGGGAAATGCTCGACAGCAGCTTGAGGAAGCTCATCGAGGGTGTGGGCACCTACGACGTGGAGTTCAAGATCAGACGGCCCGACACTGGTGCTGTCGTCGACATCCGGTCCGTTGCCGAATATGACCAGCAGGAACAGAGGGTCTTCGGTATACTCCAGGATATTACGGAGCGGAAGGAGGCGGAGGAGGAGAAGAGGAAGCTCGAAGCCCAATTACTCCAGTCGAGAAAGATGGAGGCCATAGGGCAACTGGCAGGCGGGGTGGCCCACGATTTCAATAATATCCTCACCGTTATATCGGGGTTCGGCTACCTCCTTCAGGCAGAGATGGCCAAAGAGGATCCAAGGAAGTCTCACGTGGATCAGATACTCCTCTCCGCGGGCCGTGCGGCAAATCTTACCCGGGATCTCCTTGCTTTCAGCCGCAGGCAGGAGATAAACCTCGAGGCCCACAACGTGAACGGTATAGTGACAGAGTCGGTGAGGCTCCTGGAGAGGCTGGTCACAGAGGACGTGGAGCTGAAGATCCTTCTTTCAGACGTGCCGATGGTAGTCATGGCTGATGTGACGCAGATCGGCCAGGTGCTGATGAACCTTGCAGCAAACGCAAGGGATGCTATGCCCAGAGGCGGCACGCTGACCATAGAAACAAAGATCGTCTCCCTGGATGAGGAGTTCATCAAATCTCACGGATATGGGCAGATTGGTGAGTATGCCGTGATCTCTGTTTCTGATTCGGGAAGCGGCATGGATGCCTTTACGGTGGAGCACATCTTCGAACCCTTCTTCACCACGAAAGAGGTCGGGAAAGGCACAGGGCTGGGGCTCTCCATGGTATACGGGATTGTGAAGCAGCACAACGGCTACATTACCGTCCGGAGTGACCTGGGTTCCGGTACGTCCATCGATGTCTATCTTCCCCTTGTGGAGAGTGGGACAAGAGAAAACTCCCTGCCTGCCGAGGAGATCAGGGGAGGTACGGAAACCATACTGATTGCCGAGGACGATCCTGGGGTTATGAAACTTACCACCGAGGTTCTCAGTAAATCGGCTTATACCATCATCGAGGCCCATGACGGGGATGAAGCGATTCGTGCCTTCGCGGCCGAGGGACCTGACGTGGACCTTGTTATTCTCGACGTGGTGATGCCGAAGAAGAACGGGAGAGAGGTCTACGAGGCAATCAAGGAGAAACGGCCGGAGATGAAGATCATTTTCATGAGCGGCTACACCGGTGATGTGATACTGGATAAGGGCATTGAAGATGAAACAGTGGAGATCATCCGAAAGCCCGCGTCCCCCCTGGTGCTTTTGAGGAAGGTCAGGGAAGTGCTTGAAAGAGGGCCTGCATAGGAACCTTTCGGAAGGGTATTCATCCGTTATTCCGGGGTGTTGTACTGTATAACATGTTTAGTGCCATAATTTGCATCATGAGTGACGGATGTCATTGCTTTTCACGTATTCCTGTGCTATTTCCAGTATAGACTCAAAAAAAGAGGCTTTATATGTGCGGCAACTGTAGGTTCAGAATATCCAAAGCACTGAGGAGGGATTAGGATGAAGGTCAAGATTTCACTGAAAATGGTCGCATTATTCCTGATTATTGCAGCGGTCCTCATGTCCGGTTCAATCGCCGTTGCCGCCAACGGGGACTGGGAGAAGAAGGTTATCAACCCTACCACGATCAACAACTTCAACAATATCGCCTATGGCAGCGGCAAGTATGTGGCTGTCTCGACACAGGTGACAGGG
>JACQXT010000168.1 GCA_016208665.1 Chitinivibrionia bacterium
TATCTTCTCGAAGTCCTCGGACACATGGGTGAATTCCTCGAGCTTCTGCAATGCGTGTGCCATGCGCTAGACGAACATCTCGAGCAGCCCCTTATCCTCCTCGTCGAACGTCCGCTTCTTGATCGGATTCGCCACGTTCACGACGCCCACGACTTCTCCCTGGATCTTGATCGGCACGGACAGGAACGACTTCGAATCGTAGAGGTACTCGTTGTTGCACCGGTAGGTTCGCGGATCCTGTTCGATATCCTCGACCAGATAGGTCCTGCCCTCCGCGACGACCCGTCCCGATATGGAATCGCCGAGCTTGACGCGGGCGTTCTCAACGATCTCCTCGTCGATACCGATGGCGCTTTCTATCTTCAGCTCGCTCTTCGACACGTCAAACAGCATGATCGAGGCGCGTTTAACGACGAGCAGTTCGGCCACCATTTCGATGAGCAGCTCGAGGTACCGTTCCACCTCGAACCGGCGGACCGCGCCGCTCAAACCCGCCGTCTGGTTTCTCACGACGACCTGCTTCTTCGGCAGAATCGCGATGAAGCGCGCGCCGCCGCCATGAACGTTCTCCACCCAAATCTTGCCGTCATGCCACTCCGCTATGTTCTTGCACAGCGCGAGCCCGAGGCCCGATCCGCCGTGTTTGCGGGTGTTCGAATTGTCCACCTGATGGAAATGCTCGAAGATCTTTTCCATCTGGTCGTCGGGAATGCCGTTCCCGTTGTCTTCAACGATTATCTTCGCGGAGATCGTCTCGTCCTCGAGCAGCACCCGCACCTGTCCCCGCTCGGGAGTGAATTTTGCGGCGTTGTGGAGCAGGTTCATGCCGAGCTGTTTCATCATTTCGCTGTCGGCCCGGATGATCACGTCCTTCTCCGGCATCGCGAGGCCGATGCTGATATTCTTTCTGCTGAAGCTGGGTTCAAGATCCTTGACGGCGTTCTCGAGGACGGTTTTCAGGCTGCACTGCACCCGTTCGAATTTCATCGCGCCCGATTCCATTTTCGAGAAGTTGAGGATATCCTCGATGAGCGTCATCAGGCGGTTGCTCTCGTCGTCGATCACCCGTAAGAATTCCTTTATGATCTCCCTGTCCACGGTATCCGCGTTGTTGATCAGGGTTTCGCAGTACGCCTTGATCGACGTCAGCGGAGTCTTGAACTCGTGGGATATCGTGGAGACGAAATTGGATTTCATCTTGTTGAGGCTTTCAAGCTTCTCCGCGTACAGCTTCAGTTTCTCGTTCTTTTCCTCGAGCTCCGTGAAGAGATTCGCATTCTTGATCGCCGTTACGGCAAGCATGGCAATGCTCTCGAGATTCTCGATGACGTCGGCAACCGGCATGTCGGTGGCTCTCGGGTTTTCGACGGAGAGATAGCCGAGAATCTTGTCTTCCTCGTCCTGCATGGGGACGATGAGCATGTCGATTTCCCGCCACGCATCGCCGCCTTCGAGCGTCTGATAGTCGCTGGCCGCATTCCCGCTCCAGGACGGGGTGTTCCTGATGAAGTAGCTCCTGCTGATCCGGACATGCGGTTCGATCATTTTGTTGAACTCCGATTTCGGAATTCGATAATTGGCGACGACCCCCTCCATTTCTTCCTTGACCCCGACATACGCCCGGGACTCGAAACTCTGCGTTTTTTCCATGAGCAGGCGGAGCACGACCGTTTCAAACCCGAGATTGTCGCGGACGAGCTCGACGATCCGCTGCAAGAGATCCCGCAGTTCCTGTTTCTTCTGGATCTCGAGCCCCACCTGCAGCGTGTTTTCGAGATTTTCGCTTCTGCGCATGAACTGTTTGGCCTGCGCCTTCAGCTTTTTGATGAGTTCGCTGTTGTCATCATGGATTTGCGAGCTGAGTTTGGTGAGCCTGCTCAACTCGTCCCTTGTTTCCACCGTTTTTTGGCGATTGACGATCGCGAGATGCCTGAAGAGCAGCCGCTGCTGCGTCCTCCGGACCAGCAGGCAGTGCAGGACGGCGAACAGAGCGGCGGTATCGAGAAGCCGCGAGAGCATCGTCGGCGCGGCGCGTCCCGAAGCGGGAACGATGAGTGTCGCGTGAAACGCCGCCCATGCGAGGGCGAGCGCGATCATCGCGCCGATCACGGCCGCGCGCGCTTCGGTGCGCGAGCGCGCCACCGGGCGCACGCACATCCAGAGCAGCCGCCCGACAACGGATGCAAGCACGGCGGCGGCGAGATACGAGATCGAAAATGTCAACAACCCGGCGTACGCCAGGGCGGCATAGGCGCCCCCTCCGGCGGCGCCGGCTATCGCCCCGTGGGCGATGATATATGCGCCGCTGCGCATGGGGCTCGGCTCCGCGGGCGCTTGATCGAGTTCGACGGGATCCGGCTCCGCCGCGGCAATCCGCCTGCCCACGGCAACCGCGAACAGCGCGCCGAGCATATTGCATGCTCCCGCCGCCGCGAACCACGCGCCATCCGGCGTTTCCGCGGCGTTCGTTTCCGCGCGCACGGCGGCAAGCCTTCCAAGGTAGAAACACAGCGCGCCGGCGAACGAGGCGAACACGGACCTCGCCCGATCCGCCCGCCGCTCGTGCATGAGAACATACAGGAGTATCCCGAGGAAGACGCCGGAGAACACGAGATAATTCGCGCTCATGACGCCCGCAAACGGTATGTTTCGCATTGCTTCCATCGTGCCTCATCGACCGCCGTCACGGCGACGTCGTTGCAACTTTCCCCCGCAGGCGTTTCTTCAGCCGCTTCGTCTCGACCGCCGCGAATCTTCCGTCTTCCCTGAGCACGTCGATGAACGCCTCGACGACGTTCCTGTCGAACTGCGTGCCCGAACAATCGATCAATTCTTCGACGGCTTCGTCGACGTCGAGTTTCTTCCGGTACGGCTTGTCGGATACCATCGATTGATACGCGTCGATCACGGCCAGGATGCGCGATCCGACCGGTATCTCCTCGCCCTTCAACCCCATCGGATACCCGCTGCCGTCCACGCATTCGTGATGGTACAGAATCATATTGCTTGCCAGTTCCACGAACTCGAGCGGCCGCATGAGATCCGTGCCCGTTTTCGGGTGTTTCTGTATTTCCTCTTTATCCTCGGAGGACAGGTCCAGCGTCTTGTTGAGGATGTCGTCGCTGATCCGCGTCATGCCGATGTCGTGAACGCTGGCGACATACTGAATGACCTGCACTTCCTTTTCGCTCAAACCGAGGCGCCGCGACAGCCTGACCGTCAGGTCGATCAGCGTCTCGATGGACTTGGTCTTATCCTGGTGCTCCAGCATCTTCCGGAACGCCTCGATGGTGTCTTCGAGGAACGCATGCGAGTCGTCCTTTTGCCGCACGCGCTCCAGCGCGCGGGACATGCGCTCGCTGAACGATATCAGGAGATTCATGTCGTCCTGGTCGAATCGCTCTCCGGAGATCTTGTTGTTCACGTTGATCACGCCGACAACCTGCTTGTTCACAAACAGCGGCACGCTGAGGAGCGACATCGTTTCGTACTGCGGATTGTTCAGACTCGTGTAGACTTCGTTCCGCTCTATGTTGTCGATGAGAAGCGGCATGGCGCTCTGAGCGACTTTGCCCGCGATGCCCTCGCCGAGTTTGACGCGCGTTTGCTCCACGATCCAGTCTTCCAGCCCGTAGGACACTTTTATGAACAGTTCGGAGCGGTTCTTGTCGAGCAGCATGAGCGACACGATCTTCGCCGAGAGCATTTCAGCGATCATGCGAACGATCAGCTGCATCATTTCGTGCAGATCTTCCTTCGCGCTGACCAGTTCCGAGATGTAGCCGAGCAGGTCGTTGAAACAGTGTTCCTTCGGCACCGTAAACGTGAAGGTGCTTCCCTTGTCTTCCTCGCTCTTGACCGCGATATAGCCTCCGTGCTGCTCGACGATGTTTTTCACGATGGCGAGTCCCAAGCCGGCCCCGTCGTGCATGATCGATTTCTCGGACTTGACTCGGAAATACTTGTCGAAAATGCTTTCCAGCGCCTCTTCGGGTATGCCGATTCCCTCGTCCGCGATCGATACGGCGAGCTCTACCGCGCGCTCTTCCACGGAGATCCGGATCGTGGATTCGTCCGGAGAATACTTGATCGCGTTGTTGAGCAGGTTGATGAACACCTGTTTCATCAGATCCTCGTCGCCGTCGACATTGGGCAGGGCGTCGGGCACCAGCATTTGCACGTGCATGCACTTCGCATTGAGAGACGGCTGCAGCATTGAAACGACATCGGCCAGCAATTGCTCGATGCCGAAGGCTTTCCGCTGGAGCGGCCGCTCTCCGAATTCGATGCGCGAAATATCCAGGATGTCCCGCACGATGCGAATGAGCCTGTCGGTCTCCCGCCCGACGATATCCAGGAACTCCCGGCGCTTGGTAAAATGCGGATCATCCATGTGCACGAGCAGGGTTTCGACGTACGCCTTCATCGCGGTCAACGGCGTCTTGAGCTCATGCGAAACGTGGGAGCAAAAATCGGTCTTGAGCGCGTTTGCCTTCTCCAGGGTCTTGATCGTTTTCCGGTAATCGTTGATCTTGTTCTCGAGGGATTCGTAGAGCTTGCTCTTCTCGATCGCTACGGTCAGGTGATG
Source organism: Chitinivibrionia bacterium (assembly GCA_016208665.1). Classification (GTDB taxonomy): domain Bacteria; phylum Krumholzibacteriota; class Krumholzibacteriia; order WVZY01; family WVZY01; genus JACQXT01. Next base: position 4,589 of record JACQXT010000168.1, read on the forward strand.
GCTGAGGACCGCCAGCAGCCGCGTGTGGCGCGGGTCGAACTGTTTCGGCTCATAATCGCCCGCATAGAGCGCGCCGATCACGTGCGTGCCGGCGACCATGGGATATCCGATGAGGGACTTGATTCCGTTCCGCGAGCAGAACTCGCTGCCGCGGGTCCGCCGGTCGCGATCCGCGTTCTCGATGACGAGCGGTCAAGGGAAATGACGGAATTGATGCCCATGCTGATGTCGACCAGCCTCGTGAGCTCCAATATCCGGTCTCCGTTCGCCCGCGTCCGCTCGGTGAGCGTGCTGAGCGTCCGCTGCAGGCGGTGGCGAAACGTATGCGATAGATACAGCATGAGCCCCAGGCTCGCGCTCAATACGAGCAGAGCCCCGATATAATAATGAGGATTGAGAAACATGCCGTCCGCAAACGGGTAGCAGTTGAAGTGGCGTATGAGCTGCGCGAGCTCGAGGTACCCCAGAAGCGCCGTGGCCGCCACCGCGGGAATCGCGAAGTACCGGATCGTGTTCCGCACCGAAACGAGGTTGATGGCGAAGAACAGCGGGATGATCAACATGAACAGGAATGGGCTCTGGACCGTCCCCGTGGCGTATATGAGCGCAAGCACGACCGCCAGGTCGACGTAACTGGTGAACCAGAGCGTGGCTGTGTCGATCGTATGCCGCGCCCAGGACGCGCGCCGTCCGACCGCCGTCCACAGCGCAACGGCATTATACTGGAGCACCGAGGCGGCGATGAACAGGACGAGGAGGTGCTCCGCCTTGCACTGCAGATTCGCGATCTGCTGGGCGCAGAACACGATGATGAAGAATGCGAACNNGCGAACAGCTCGAGCAGCCGGAGACCGGTCACCTGCACGGCGCCGTCGGGCTGCGCGTAGTCGCTGATCAGCGATCTGTGTTCCGTTTTCATCACTGCACCATGGCGTCCCGGTCTTCCTGCATGACGGGAATGGTTACGAATATGGTCGTTCCGCGGCCGCGGCCGCTGTCGACGGAGACTTCTCCGCCGTACAATTCGACGAGGCTTCTGACGAGCGTCAATCCGAGCCCGGAACCCTCGGCCCGTTCCTTGTGGAGCCTCACGAACGGGTTGAAAATCTTCTGAAGAAATTCCTCGGGAATGCCTTCGCCGCCGTCCTTCACCGTCATGCGCACGAGTTCCCTGCCGCGCATGGTTCGTTTATCGGCCACCGTATCCACGTTTACGAAGACATCATGCTCTCTCGAGGAATAGAGCAGGGCGTTCTCCACGATGTTGGTGACGATCACTTTCAGGGCGTTTCCGTTGAAATGAATGCATTCCGCCTCCGGAGAAATGCGCACCTTCACGCGATCGCCCGCGCCCAGACGGGGATGAAACGCCTCGATCACTTCCTTGAACAGCGCCTCGATGCGAACCTTCTGGACCGGCAACTGCTCCTGGTCGCCGTTGATTCTGAGAAGGGCGAGAAAGATCGAGTTCAATTCGCTCAGCAAGTCGCATTCCTTCCTGGCCTTTTTCAGGCAGTCGAGCGGCTCCGTCCGTTCGTCGCCGCACCGCTCGTTGAGCGATTCCAGCGCGAGATCCAGGTACCCCGTGATCGCCGTCGTCGGTTTTTTGAGTTCGTGTCCCATCAGCAGCTTCGTCGAGAGCAGGATATTCTCGTACCGTTTCACTTTCGTCCGCAGCAGGTCAGCCTCTTCCCGCGCCTCGGCAAGGAGATTCGTGAGCACCTGCAGATTATCCTGTTCGACGCCTGTTTTCATGTGAGTGTGCCCCGCGAAACCGCCCGGCGGCGGCGATCGCTACGCTTCAGGAACCTTGTCGAGATCGGCAAGCTTCTCCAGCCTGCGCTCCTTTATGACGACGCTTCCCTTCATCTGCTTTCCGTATCGTTTGAGCTCGAGCGCAATATCGTTGATCTCGGCGAAATGCTGCACCTTGTTTTCGGAACTCACGACCAGCGCGATCGTAACGCTCATGTTGGGAAGCCGGAGGACGTCGCCCTGTCTGTTTTTCACTTCCATATAGCCCCGCCTGACGTCGTCTTCGCTCAACAGGAGCAGCGCTCCCTTGTCGAACTCCTCCGTGACGAACCGGGCCATGAATTCGGCCTTGGCCGGCGCCGTTATCATGACGAAATCGTCGCCTCCGATGTGGCCGATGAAATCCTCTTTGCTCCCCAGCTTATCAACCGTGTTGGCGAGCACGCCGGCGAGGAACCCGATCGCCTCATCGCCCTTCTGGTACCCGTAGTAGTCGTTGAATCCTTTGAAGTTGTCGATATCGACGTATAGGAATGCAAACGGCTTTCCCGAATCGATGCGCCTCTTGAGCTGCCGTTCGATCGCCGTGTTGCCGGGAAGGCCCGTGAGCGGATTGGCCTCGCGCTGTCTGACGTTCCAATCCAGGACGTTTCGCACCCGCAGCAGAAGCTCTTCGTTGGAGTATGGTTTTACCAGATAATCGTTTGCGCCGCCTTCCAGGCCTTTGATCTTCTCCTCTAGCTCGCCTTTCGCGGTGAGCAGAATTACCGGAATATGGCTGGTCTTATAGGCCTCTCGCATTTTGCGACAAACTTCGTATCCGGTTATCTTCGGCATCATGATGTCGAGAACGACGAGATCGGGCAGGAGCTCTTCGAGCATGCCCAGCGCCTTCTCGCCGTCTTCGGCGGTAAACACCTGATAACCGGCTTTCTCCAGCGTAAACTTCAGAATCTGAAGAATATGTGGTTCATCGTCGACGACGAGTATCTTGAACGGCGCCGTATCCCTCGCATCCATGATTGCTCCAATTCATAGTTTGTCAGTTAGTTAGGGCAAATTCGCAATAAATATGCCAAGGGGAGGAATGGTTATCGGAGGCTTCTGCGGTACTGCAACTATTATTCCTGCACTATGTTGCGGAAAGGTTCGGCGGCATCGTGAAATGGGTTGCAAGGAAAGAGAAGGCGTGCAAATGGCGACGGGATTGGGTAAGCGCGGGGGCGCCCGCGCGAAGGGCGGGTGGTCGACGAACCTTTGCGCGGAGCGAGAGAGGATCGCCCGCCGCAGGCGGGAAGCCGAGCGGAGCGGGCGCAGGTGAGGAGACCACCCGCCCCTCCGCGAAATGAGCCCGCGCTCGCCGCTATGAGCTCCAGGACTGCAATACGCCGCGCGCGAACACGTCCAGGGCAAGCCCGTCGTTCCGGCCGTGCGCAATATGCTTCGACGCGGCGCAGGCGACCATTGCGCCGTTGTCCGTGCAATACGCCACGGGAGGTGCATGGAAGCGTATGCCGTTTTCTTCGCAGGATGCGTTCAATCCGGCGCGAAGGGAACGATTGGCGGCCACGCCGCCCGCGCAATACACGCGGCGCACGCCGGCGGCGAGAGCGCAGGAGAGTGTTTTCCGGACCAACGCGTCGACGATCGCTTCCTGCGCGGAAGCCGCGACATCCGCCGCGCCTCGCGCATCGAGCGGTTTGCGCTCTTCGACGTACAACCGGACCGCCGTCTTGAGCCCCGAGAAGCTGAAATCGCGATCGCCCGCGCCCATCATCGCGCGCGGGAAACGGACCGCGGCGGGATCGCCGTCCTGCGCCGCCCGCTCGACGGCGGGTCCGCCCGGATATCCGAGCCCGAGGAGTTTGGCGATCTTGTCGAAGGCTTCGCCGGCGGCGTCGTCGCGCGTCGACCCCAGAAGCGAATAGCGGCCGATACGCTCGACCGAGTA
>JACQXT010000174.1 GCA_016208665.1 Chitinivibrionia bacterium
CCGGCGATTACGTGATCGATAATACCATGCAGATGGTCGAACACTCCGTCGAGGGCATCGTGAACTTCCTGCAGGCGTACAACCGCGGCGTGGAAATCGTTTCCATACTGGTTCCCTACATGGGATGGGACCGCCTCGACGGCCTCGCCTCATCCCTCGCCGGAACGATAGCGGCCGTCATGGCGGAACAAGGCTGGCGCCTGGGGGAAGACATCGCATTCGTGTGTTCGTCGGATGCGGTTCATTACGGCGATTCCGGGTGGGGAGGACAGAACTACGCCGAGTTCGGCACCGACGCCTCTGGCTACGGCCGCGCGGTCGGGCGCGACATGACGCTCGCGGAGACGCACCTCAGCGGCCCGGTGAGGCGCGTGGGACTCGAGCATTTTCTCTACCAATGCGTCGACCGGAACGACGTAAAGAAATATACCGTCACGTGGTGCGGGCGTTTTTCGATTCCATTCGGCCTGAACGTGGTTTCGCGGCTGGCCGAAACGCTCGAGGGGCGCGCGATAACCGGCTCGCTTCTCGATTATGGAACCAGCGTGAGCGAGGCATCGCTCAATCTCGATGAGCTCGGCGGGCTCGGCGTCACGGCGCCGAACAATTTCCATCACTTCGTCGGATATGCGGCGCTCGGGTACCGTTAGCGCTTCTCTATGTGCGCGCCGCAAAGCGGACATCATGAACGAGAGAACCATCGACATACAATTTCTTGGAACAGGAGACGCGTTCGGCGGCGGCGGGAGGCTTCAGTCGTGCATCCTCCTCGACGCCGGCTCGCACCGCATGCTCCTCGATTGCGGCCCTTCGGTGCTCATCGCCCTCAACCGTTTCGGAGTCCCTTCGGACGACATCGACGCAATCGTGCTGTCGCACCTGCACGGAGACCATTTCGGAGGAGTCCCCTTCTTTCTTCTGGAGTCCCGCGTCCTGGCGGGGAGAACCAGACCGCTTTCGATCGCCGGCCCCCAGGGCCTCGAATCGCGGATACGCTCCGTGCATGAACTGCTCTTCCCCGGCACATTGTCCGGCGAACCGCCGTTCCCCGTGGAATTCATCGAACTCCCGGAGACACGCCCCGCCGCCGTCGGCGAGTCGCTGGTCACGGCGTACCGCGTGCCCCACATGAGCGACCCCCCTTCCTACGCCGTGCGCGTCCAGTACGGGGACAAGATCGTCGCCTACTCGGGCGATACCGAGTGGACCGATGAGCTTCCCAAGGCCGCCCGCGGGGCGGATCTCTTCATCTGCGAATCGAATAACTTCGAGGCCGCCGCAGGACACCATCTCGATTACCAAACCATCGCCGGGCACATCGACGATCTGGGTTGCAAGCGAATCGTGCTGACCCACATGGGCGAAGATATGCTGCGCCGCGCCGCGAGCGTCGACATCGATTGCGCCCGGGACGGCATGCTCATCACTGTATAAGACCGGAGACTTTTCCTCCACATCATCCATTCAGAACATTCAGAAACAACACGCTTGTTTCGTACGGCCTCGCGCGCTAGACTGATTCCGGTATCGGTTTCTCTCATATCCCGTCAATAGAGAAGGAGCTCCCTATGAAATCTCGCGCTTTCTCCATGAATCGACGTGCCGCTCGGACGGCCGCTTTCCCCGCGATTCTCGCATGCATGGCCGCGATGCTCGTCATGGCGTCCGGCGCGTCCGGAAACGCAGCCGAACCGGCGAAGGATTCGGCGGTTTACTCCCGGCTCGAACCGGATGTCTTCATGACCCGTTGGCTGGCGCTCGGCCCCGTGCCCGTTTTTGCGGTCAAACCGGACTCCGCGAACGAAGACGCAGAGAAAAAGGTCTTCGAAGCCGAGCAGCTGGAGCCGCGCCTGTTCGGTTCGCTCCGGGCGGGCTCCAAACGAACGATCGGCAGAGCAAAATATCAATGGAGTGTCCTTGAATCCGAGAGCGACTTCGTGGATTTCACGCCGGTGTTCGGAGATTCCGAGTTCGCCGTCGCGTACGCATGGGCGGAGATGCACAGCCCCGATGCGCGCACGATGCTCGCCGGTTTCGGCAGCGACGACGGCATCAAGGTATGGCTCAACGGAGAGCTCGTTCATACAAACTGGATTACCAGACCCGTCAACGAAGACGCGGATCTTGTTCCCCTCGCCCTGAAGAAGGGCAAAAACGAACTGCTCATAAAGATCCAGAACCGGCAGGACGGGTGGGGATTCGCCTGCCGCATCATGGGCCCGGAGCTGTTCCCGAAAAAACTTGTTTCGGCCGCGAAGCAGGGCGCCATGGATGAACTCACGCTCTTGCTCGAGAACGGCGCCGACGTCAACGCCGCGACGGGTTCCGGAATGACGGCGTACCACGCGGCGAAGATGTACGGCCGCACCGATACCGCAAAACTGCTCGTCCGCTGCGGCGCCGACACGACGATCGCCATGCCGTCGAAAGATGCGCTGGTCGCCTCGTTGTTCGAGCCGCTCGGCGACGGCGCGTCTCCGGGAGCCGCGGTGCTGGTGTCCCGGAACGGATCGATCGTGTACGAGAAGGGTTTCGGATACGCGGATATCGGCAATAAGGTCCCCGCGACGCCGGATACGAAATTTCGAATCGGATCCGTGACGAAACAATTCACGGCGGCTTCGATCCTGAAACTGCAGGAAGACGGCCTGCTCAGCGTGAACGATCCGCTCTCCAAATACTTTCCCGACTTCCCGCGCGGAGACGAGGTGAGGCTTCACCACTTGTTGACCCACACATCGGGAATCCACAGCTACACCGACCAGCCGGATTTTCTCGACGAAGTCCAGCTCGAGATCGATTCCGACGACGTCGTCGAACTCATTCAAGGATTCGAATACGACTTCAATCCCGGCGAGAAGTGGCAGTACTGCAATTCGGGTTACTTCCTGCTCGGGCGCATCGTCGAGATGGTCTCGGACGAACCGTACGGGGACTTTCTCGAGGATACGTTCTTCGACGGCCTCGAAATGGACAATACGGGGGTTCATTACTGGCCGGCGATACTGGCGAACGAAGCGATGGGATATTCCTACAGCGGCGGCACGTACCTCAAAGCCAAGGATTGGGACATGACGTGGGCGGGAGGCGCCGGCGCGCTCTATTCGACGGTTGGAGATCTCTTCCGCTGGAACGAGGGCCTATTCGACGGCGGCGAGATGTTGAGCGAGAAGAGCTTGAAGACGGCGCTCACGCCCGTCGCTCTGAACGATGGAACGGCCGCCCCGGCAGCCGGCGGCGGATACGGGTATGGATGGATGATCGGCGATGTGCGCGGCGTAAAGCAGATCGCACATGGAGGCGGCCTTCACGGCTTCGTATCGCACCTGGCGTGGTACCCGGAGCAGCGGATGTCCGTCGTCGTTCTGATGAACTGCGCCCCCTCGAAGGAAATCGGACCGGGCCAAGCAGCCGCCGACATCGCCCAGATATACCTCTGGGAAGAGATGAAGCCGGAAGGATCGCACGCAGTCGACACCACCGTCGATCCGGGCATCTATGACGACTACATCGGCAGATACGAATATCCCATGGGCGCCGTCATGACGATAACGAGAGACGGCGACAGGCTGTTCGCCCAGTTATCCGGCCAGCAGCAGTTCGAGATTTACCCCGAGTCCAAAGACAAGTTCTTCTGGAAAGTGGTCGAGGCCGGCATAACGTTCGTGCGGGGCGAGAACGGCGCAGTGGCGCACGCCGTCCACAGCCAAGGAGGGCAGGAGTTCAGCGCCCCGAGAATGAAGGACGAGAAGCAGGCGGCGATCGATCTCTCCGTGCTCGGCGCGTATCCCGGCGACTACAAGATGTCGGAAAGCATGACCCTCGCCGTTACACAGGAGAACGGCCGCCTCTTCGTGCAGGCGACCGGCCAGCCCAAGCTCGAAGTGTTCCCGCGGTCGGAGAACGAATTCTTCTACAAGGTCGTGAAAGCCGATATCACGTTCATAAAGGACGAATCCGGAGCGGTGACGGAACTCATCCTCAACCAGGGCGGGCGGAAATTCAAGGCGCCGAAAATAAAATGAGCGGGAACGAAACGAAGATCAAGCTCGGAATCTCGAGCTGCCTTCTGGGAGAGAAGGTCCGGTACGACGGCGGCCACAAGCGGGATCCGTTTCTGACCGACACGCTCGGGCGGTTCGTCGAGTGGGTCCCCGTGTGTCCCGAAGTCGAATGCGGGCTGCCGGTGCCCCGCGAGTCGATGCGCCTCCAAGGCGATCCCGCACATCCGCGCTTGGTTACGACGAGAACCGGCATCGATCACACCCAGCGCATGCTTCAATGGTCCAAGAAGAGGATTGCGGAACTCCAACATGAGGATCTGTGCGGTTTCATTTTCAAGAGCAAATCGCCGAGCTCGGGACTCGAACGGGTCAAGGTGTACAACGAATCAGGCACGGCTTCAAAGACGGGCGTGGGAATGTTCGCGAAACAACTTCTGCTCCGCTTTCCGCTCCTGCCGGCCGAGGATGAAGGCCGTCTGAATGATCCGCGCCTGCGGGAAAATTTCATCGAACGGGTGTTCGTGTACAGGCGGTGGAACGATTTCCTTGCGGCCGGCGGATCGGCGCGGGGGCTCGTGGATTTTCACACGCGCCACAAGCTTCTCCTCCTGGCCCACAGCCCCGCACACCTCCGCATGCTCGGCGCGCTCGTCGCGAATCCCCGAACGATCCGCCCGAGCGGCCTCCGCTCGCAGTACGCGGTCCTGCTCATGGAGGCGCTCGCCCTCCAGGCGACGGCGAGGAAAAACACCAACGTACTGCAGCACATAGCCGGATATTTCAAGAAGGATCTGCCGGCACGGCAGAAGCGGGAGATCCAGGAAGTGATCGAGACCTACCATCGCTCGCTGGTGCCGCTCATCGTCCCGATTGTGCTTCTCCAACACTTCGTGCGCACGTATAATAAGGAATACCTGAAGGCGCAGTACTACCTCAATCCGCACCCGGTCGAGCTGATGCTGAGGAATCACGTCTAGCCGCTTTGTGCGCCGGTCCCCGGATCTCCGGACGACCCGGAGAAACGATTTCCCGGCCCGCGGCGCGCCAGCGGCTCAGCGCCGCCGCCATACGAGCAAGGAGGAACCGACATGAAGCTTTCGAAATACTGCAGCGTGTTTATCGCGGTCACCCTTGGGCTTTTCGCCTGGACGTCCCGGCCGTACGCTCACTGCGAGATCCCGTGCGGCATTTACGGCGACCAGATGCGGATCGAGATGCTGAAGGAGCACATCACGACCATCGAGAAATCGATGGCCATGATCGTCCAGCTTTCGGCCGAGTCCCCGGTCAATTACAACCAGCTGGTGCGGTGGATCAACAACAAGGACGAGCACGCGGACCAATTCCAGCACATCGTCAGCCAGTACTTCATGACGCAGAGAATCAAGCCCGCCGATCCTCAGGATGAATCCGCATACAAACGCAGCGCGGCGCAGCTCGTGTGCCTCCACCAGATGCTGGTGTACGCAATGAAGTGCAAACAGTCGACCGACGCCGGACACATCCAAACATTGCGGGGCCTCGTGGACACGTTCAGCGGCCTCTATTTCACGGAAAGCGACAAGGAACATCTGAAAGGACACCATTAAACGGCCCGCGGCGCGCCGGGCACAGGAGCGTTACATGAAGACGGACCGGGCACAGGCGATCGAATCGACATTCCGTGAGATATGCGCCCACGGCGCGGTTTTATGCATCCGTTTCGGGCCGGGAATCCCCGTCGTCGAAGCGGCGAGAGCCGCCGCCGGAGGCGGTCTCAGGATTCTGGAAATCACGCTCACGACGCCGGGCGCCCTCGAGGCGATACGTCTCCTCGCGCGCGACGAGACGATCCTCGCGGGGGCGGGAACCGTTCTTACCATAAACGACGTTCGAGAGACCGCCGGCGCCGGCGCGCGATTCATTATGTCCCCCGTGTTCGACAAGGACGTCGTGGACGAGGCTCATCGGCACGAGATGCTGGCCATACCGGGCGCCGCAAGCCCCGGAGAAATCCTTGCCGCGCATCGGAGCGGCGCGCGGATGGTGAAGTTCTATCCTTCCGGCGCATTGGGCGGTCCGGCATTTTTGCGCGCCATCCGGGGTCCGCTGCCGGACATACCCATTATCCCGACCAGCGGACCGACTGCGGAGAACCTCGCCGAATACTTCGCCGCAGGCGCCGCGGCGGTCGGCGTCGGCAGTGATGTATTCCCGGAAGGATTTGCGCTCGAAAGCGTCGAAGCCGCGGCCCGCCGCGTCCGAAGCGCCATCGACGCATACCGATCCCGCTCGGGCGCGTGAGCGGCTGATTCCCGCCGGCCTCCGACAGGCGGATCGCCGCACAGAACAGACACGGCATATTCGGAACGGCCATGCCAAGAACCATTATATTTGCAAACGGC
>JACQXT010000175.1 GCA_016208665.1 Chitinivibrionia bacterium
GATGGGACATGGGCACGATCAACGCGGCTTTTCATGGCATGCCTGCGGGCAATTTTGAAGTGATTCGGCTCGGATGGAATCCGGTGGGCGACTAGATCCTGCGGGACGGCGGCCGCGCGCCGGTCCGGATCTTCCGGCGGAAAAAAGAAAGCGACCGAAGGATGACGCGATGTCATCCCCGGTCGCTTTCCGCATCATGCCGGCATACTACTTCTTCTCGAGTTTCCTCTTTTCGATCTCTTTCTTGAGGGTCTGCTGGTTCAAGACGGTAAACTCCACGCGCCGGTTCTTAGCGCGGCCCTCGGCCGTTGTGTTAGAAGCGATCGATTTGCCTTCGCCGTATCCCTTCGTCGTCAGATTGGCTGACTCGATCTTCGGGAAGGTCTTCACGAGGTAGTCGTGAACGGCTTGAGCCCGCTGTTCCGAAAGCTTCTGGTTGTAGGCGTCGGATCCCTGTGAATCCGTGTGGCCGCCGATTTCGATTTGCAGCATGGGCCACTGTACGAGCAGCGTGCCGATTTCATCGAGAATCTTGAACGACTCCTGCTTCAAATCCGCTTTATCTGTTTCAAAATTGATGTTGTAAGCGCGAATGACGCCGGTGTCGAGCAGCTGTGTCTCGATTTCGGTCTTTTCGATGGGGCACCCGAACTCGTCGACTTTGAGGTCCCGAGGAGTATTCGGGCACCGATCAATTCCGTCATATACGCCGTCGCCGTCGGAGTCCATGGGGCATCCCTTGGCGTCGACCGATGCGCCCTTGGGCGTGCCGGGACAGGCGTCGATGCCGTCATACACGCCGTCGCCGTCTGAATCCAGTGGACAGCCGTTCATGTCGACGACCGCTCCGCTGGGAGTATCGGGACACTTATCCCTGCTGTCGGCGACGCCGTCGCCGTCGGAATCGGTCCTGGGGCGGTGGAAAGGCCACGGGATGGTAAGGTCGTAGATGATGTCATTGGCGTCTACATCCGTCGTGAGATTCGAGACGCCTTTTCGTGTATTGCATGTTGCATCCGAAGGAACGCTATTCATGAAAACAAGCGCAACGAGGACAAGAACAGCCAGCAAAAACCGCATAACATCCCCCTTTGAAAAAGTGGTATATTGAAACAAGCGATTTGTATCAAAACAGGATTCATTTATCAAGAGGTATTTTCCGACACAATTGCCGGAGCCGGATGCGATTCGCGGACTCATCTGTCGGCTTGGTGCGCCATGGAAGATATTCAATTAAAAGGATGTCATACGCTATGAAGGCCATGCTCCTAAAGCGGATCTGTTCTCTCGAGGAGAACGATACTCCTTTGTCGTTGGAGTCGGTGGATGAACCCGTTCCAGGTCGGGGCGAGATTCTCGTTCAAGTGACCGTGTGCGGCGTCTGCCGCACGGAACTCGACGAAATCGAGGGCAGAACTCCTCCGCCCCGATTGCCCGTAATCCCGGGTCATCAAGTGATCGGAATTGTGGCGCAGGCGGGCGAAGGAGTCGCAAGATTCGCAACCGGAGACAGGGTCGGGATCGCATGGATTTACTCGTCCTGCGGGCGCTGTTCGTTCTGCGCCGGAGGGAAGGAGAATCTGTGCGCCGAGTTCAGGGCGACCGGGAGGGATGCCGACGGGGGATATGCGGAGTACGTGACTGTGGGGGAGGGCTATGCATTTGCGATACCGCCGATTTTGTCAGACGCAGAGGCCGCGCCGCTTTTGTGCGCAGGCGCAGTAGGATACCGCGCACTTCGCCTCGCGCAATTGGAGGACGGCCATATTCTGGGATTGACGGGATTCGGCGCATCGGGGCATCTCGTGTTGAAAATGGCGCAAGCCTGCTATCCTCGCTCGCCGGTGTTTGTGTTTGCAAGAAGCGAAGGCGAGCGGAGCCACGCGCGGGACCTCGGCGCCGCATGGACCGGGAGTACGGAAGAATCGCCGCCCGAAAAGCTCCATAGTATCATCGACACGACTCCGGCCTGGAAGCCGGTCGTCAAGGCATTGAGGAATCTGCGGCCGGGCGGGCGGTTGGTTATCAACGGCATCAGGAAAGAAGACAAGGACAAGAATGTTCTTCTCTCCCTTGACTACACGGAAGACTTGTGGATGGAGAAGGAAATTAAGAGTGTGGCAAACGTGGAGAGGCGGGACGTGATGGAATTTCTGGAGTTGGCGGCGCGCATACCCATCAAGCCGGATGTTCGGGAATACTCCCTGGACCGGGCCAATACCGCCCTCATGGAACTTAAGCGGCGCGCGATACGAGGAGCAAAGGTACTGAGGATAGCGTAGCATCAGGACCTTTCGTTATGTCGGTATTTTCACGGCCGCGAAGCAATCTAGGTTTTGACAAACTCCGTTGCGGCACTTTATGATTCATTGCGCATGTTGGCAGGAATAGTAAATTTCAGAATATGTCGCTCATGCCGAGGAAGACGTTCAGGAGGGATTATCATGCGTATTCAATTGCGTGCGGCGCTATCATGCATATGCATTTTTGTGGTGATGTGTTGCTTCGTTGGATCGTGCACGACCGATTATGTAACGGGTAAGCGCACGTTCACCCTGGTAACGGAATCGCAGGAAGTAGCGATGGGCAAAGAGGCCGATCCGCAGATTGTAGCCGAATACGGACTCTATGAAGATCAGGAATTGACTGCGACGGTGCAGAATCTGGGCGAGAGACTGGCGGCGGTATCCCAGCGATCGAAGCTTCAGTATCGTTTCCGTGTGCTCGATAGCCCGGTAGTCAATGCGTTTGCGCTGCCGGGAGGCTACGTCTATGTGACTCGAGGAATTCTGGCCCACTTCGACTCGGAAGATCAACTGGCCGGCGTCCTCGGGCACGAAATCGGCCACGTCGTCGCCCGCCACAGCGCCGAGCAGATTTCCCGCGTGCAGCTGGCAAGTCTCGGTCTCGGATTGGGATCGCTGGTATCGGATGAATTTCGAAAATTCGCGGATGTAGCCGAAGCCGGTCTGGGATTGCTCTTCCTGAGCTTCAGCCGCAATCAGGAGGAGGAGTCCGATCTTCTGGGGGTCGAGTATTCGACGAAGCTCGGATACGACGCCCATGCCATGGCCGGCTTTTTCAGGACGTTGAAGCAGATGAGTGCGGAATCGGGCCAAAGCCTCCCCTTTTTCCTCTCGACGCATCCGGACCCGGGGAACCGGGAAGTCAAGGTTCACGAGCTGGCGACGGAGTGGCAGGGCAAGGCGGGGTACAAGCACGTGAACACGAGCCGGTATGGATACCTGAAACAGATCGACGGCATCGTGTACGGGGATGATCCGAGGCAGGGTTACGTGGAAAACGATATGTTTTACCACCCCGAGATGAAATTTCAGGTGCCCGTGCCGTCCGGCTGGAATGTCGTCAATACGCCGAGCACGGTTCAAATGGTCGGAGCGGATAAGAAAGCGGCCGTGCAGCTCACGCTCGGAAAGAGCGCCTCGCTCGATACGGAAGCCGATAATTTCATATCGGCGAACAAGGTGACCGTCCGGAAACGGGATCGCGCCACCGTCCACGGCTTTTCCGGATTGGCGGTTGAGTCGGCGATACAGAGCGAGAAGGAAAGCGTCACGATTCTGTCGTACTTCATCAGCAAAGACGGGAAGATATTTGTTCTTCACGGATTCACGTCGGACGATTTGTTCGCCAAGTATCGCAGCGTGTTTGCGGGCGTCATGAAGGGTTTCGATCAGGTGAGTGATCAGGCCGTCCTGAACAAGAAGCCTGATAGGATCAAGATACAGCAGGCCCCGCGGAGCGGAGACGTAGCAACGGTGTTTTCTGCGCTCGGCGTTCCAAAGGACAAACAGAAGGAACTCGCCCTGGTGAACGGCATGTCGCTCGAAGACCAGGTCAAGCAGGGCGAATGGATAAAGGTGCTGGGGAAGTAGCCGCTGAAAACGCGGTTTCACAAACCGTCCCCGCTTGAGAACGCATTGCCTTCACCGTGCCGATCGCGGTTTGAGCTGCCCGGCGGATAAGAATGAGAATCGAGAATGCCGACGTATACGGTCTGGGACAGTGCTCCCTCGACTATATCGGAATCATAGACAAC
>JACQXT010000176.1 GCA_016208665.1 Chitinivibrionia bacterium
ATAGATACCGTTGCCCGGCTGTCCCAGAAGGGCTAAACATTACGTTGAAAAAGAGGATTAAAATATCGTGGAAACCGTAGCCCCCTTTAAAGAGGTAATAGACGAGATAAAAGAAAAAGGTGGAGACGCAGTCAAGTTCTGCTATCAATGCGGAAAATGCGACACTGTGTGTCCATGGAACAGGGTGAGAAAGTTCAGCATGCGCAAGCTCATCCGAGAGGCTACCTTCGGGGTGAGCGAGATAGAAAAGGAAGAGATCTGGCGCTGCACCACCTGCGGAAAGTGCCCCCAGCGGTGCCCCAGGGACGTGAAGCAGATAGACGACATGATATCCTTGCGCAGAATGGCCACGGGATACGGGGTCTTCCCCGGTGCCGTCAAACCCTACCGTACGGTGAGCTCAGGGCTTGCCGCCCAGGGGAATCCCTTCAATGAAGACCGCGCCACCCGGGCTGCCTGGGCAGAGGGTCTCAACGTGAAAGCATACAAAGAGGGGATGGATGTCCTCTACTGGCCCTGCTGCTATGCAAGCTATGATCCGAGACTGAAGAAGGTGGCCCAGGCGACTGCCAAGATCTTAAAGAAAGCGGGAGTCGATTTCGGGATACTGGGTTCAAAGGAGAACTGCTGCGGAGAGAGTATCCGGAAGACCGGCAATGAGGACCTGTTCAAAAAACTGGCCAAGGAGAACATCAAGACCTTTATCGACCATGGCGTGAAAAAGATCCTTGTCTCTTCCCCCCATTGCTACCACACCTTCAAGAATGAGTATCCCCAGTTCAAGGTGAACTTTGAAGTAGTCCATGCCTCACAGTACCTGTTCCAGCTCATCAATGAAGGGAAGATTACTCCCACCAAGGAGTATGGAAAGAAGATTACCTACCACGACCCCTGTTACCTTGGCCGGCACAACAGCGTCTATGACGAGCCCCGTGGGGTCCTGAAGACAATACCCGGTGTGGAACTCTCAGAGATGCCTGAGGCAAAGGTAGACAGCCTCTGCTGCGGCATGGGTGGAGGCAGGGTCTGGGCAGAGACGGAAAAGCATGAACGGTTCTCCAATATCAGAGTGGAGCAGGCCATCGAGCTTGGGGCTGAGGAACTGGTTACCTCCTGTCCCTACTGCATCACCGCTCTTGAGGACTCAAGGCTGGTCCTGAATCATGGTGACGATATACAGGTGAAAGATATCACCGAGATTCTCGAGGAAGTGATTTAACATATAAAACCTTATGAGGTGATAGAAGGTGGAAGAAAACGTTATAGCCCTAAGAGATAACATTCAACAGCTCTGCAAGAACTTTGCAGAGAGCAACTTCGGAGACGTCATGGTGGTAGGCGGAGGGATAAGCGGTATTCAGGCCTCCCTTGACCTTGCCAATGCCGGGTTCAAGGTGTACCTGGTCGAGAAGGCACCGAGCATAGGCGGTCACATGGCCCAGCTCGACAAGACCTTTCCGACCAATGACTGCTCGATGTGAATACTCGCACCCAAGCTGGTCGAGGTCGGCCGGCATCCAAATATAGAAGTACTTACCTATACGGAAGTTGACCATATAGAAGGGGAAGCAGGTAACTTCAAGGTCAACCTTACGAAGAAACCCCGCTACATCATCGAGGAGAAGTGCACGGGCTGCACCACCTGCGTCGACTACTGCCCCGTCAAGTATCCCGATGAATTCAACCAGGATATCTCGAAGAACAAGGCGGTCCACGTCTACTTCGCCCAGGCCATCCCCCTCGTCACCTACATCGACGAGAGCTGTCTCTACCTGAAAGAGAAGAAGTGCAAGATCTGTCAGGGCGTCTGCAAGAACGACGCGATAGACCTGAATCAGGAACCGGAGAAGAAAGAAATCAACGTGGGAGCCGTCATCCTCTCTCCCGGGTTCGAACCCTTTGACCCCAAGGTACGGGAAGAATATCGCTACGGAGAGTTCCAGAATGTCGTCACCAGCATGGACTACGAGCGGCTCTTATCATCTACAGGCCCCTACCAAGGTGAGATCTTACGAGCCTCCGACACCAGACACCCCCACAAGGTAGCCTGGATCCAGTGCGTCGGTTCGAGGCAGGTCATTGAGGGCGGCAACAGCTACTGTTCGGCCGTCTGCTGCACCTATGCCCAGAAGCAGGCGATCCTGACCAAGGATCATGACGCAACCGCCCAGTGCACCATCTTCCATAATGATGTGCGTTCCTACGGGAAGGACTTTGAACGCTACTACCAGAGAACGGAGAACCTCCCCGATGTCCGCTTCATCAGGAGCTACACCACAATCGTCAAAGAAGACCCCATAACCAAGAACGTCACCGTGCGGTACTCCACGACCGATGAGGGAGTGAAGGAAGAAGAATTCGAGATGGTGGTGTTGTCTATCGGTCTCAATCCTCCGAAGGATGCCCAGGAACTGGCAAAGAAATACGGCATCGAACTTGAGTCCCACAACTTCGCCAAGCTCAACCCCATCAACCCCATGGAGACCAACCGGGAAGGGATCTTTGTGAGCGGCGCCTTCCAGGGCCCCATCGATATCCCCGAGTCGGTCTTTTCTGCATCAGGTGCTACCTCCCAGATCGGCGAACTCTTGGACAGCAGGCGCGGCAAGCTCACGAAAGAGAGAATCTATCCCGAGGAGAGGGATGTCTCTGAGGAGGAGCCGAAGATCGGCGTCTTCGTCTGCCATTGCGGGGCGAACATCTCCTCAATCGTCAATATCCAGGACACCGTTGAATACTGTAAGACACTCCCCAACGTGGTCCACGCACAGAACCAGATATTCTCCTGTGCCACGAACTCCGCGAAGGAGATCACCGACATCACCAAAGAAAAAGGACTCAACCGGGTCGTCGTGGCCGCCTGCTCTCCCAGGACCTTGGAACCACTCTTCCGGGATACCTTACGGGAAGCGGGAATCAACCAGTACTACTACGAGATGGCCAACATCCGGGAGCACAACTCCTGGGTCCACCAGAAAGAAAAAGACCTGGCCACCCAGAAGGCAAAGGATATCATCCGCATGTCCGTGGCGAGAGCCTGCCACCTGGAACCCCTTCAGGAATTTGACCTGCCCGTCGACAAACGGGCGTTGATTGTGGGCGGAGGCATCGCCGGCATGACCACGGCGCTCTCCATCGCCAACCAGGGACACGAGGTCTTCCTCGTAGAAAAAGAGAACGACTTGGGCGGAATAGCCCGGAAGATCCACTACACCCTGGAAGGACTCGATGTTCAGGCCTACCTGAAGGACCTTACCCAGCAGATCTACAAGCATCCCCTGGTCCACGTCTATACCAATGCCGCAATCACCCAGGCAACGGGCTATGTGGGGAACTTCCTCACCACCGTGAAATCCGACCGGGGAGTGACCGACATCAAGCACGGCGCGGCCATCCTCGCCATCGGCGCCGATGTCTATACTCCTACGGAATACCTCTACGGAGAGGATGACCGGGTCATGACCCACCTCGAACTGGAGGAGAAGATCGCAGCAGGCGACGAGAAAGTGACCGGCGCCCAGAGCCTCGTCATGATCCAGTGCGTGGGCTGCAGGAACGAAGAGAGGAACTACTGCAGCAGGCTCTGCTGCAGCGAGTCCATCAAGAACGCCCTGCTTTTGAAAGAGCGCAACCCCGAGATGGATATCTACATGCTCTTCAGGGACGTGAGGACCTACGGCTTTAAAGAAGATTACTACCGGGAGGCGGCAAGTAAGGGCGTGCGCTTCATCCGCTATGAGCCCACGGACGCACCGGTCGTGAAACCCGGCAAGTCCGATGAAGGCAAGCCGGTCCTCAAGGTTACCCTGCCGGACTACGTGCTCGGCAAGAAGCTTGAACTGGATGCCGATATCGTGGCCCTCGCTGCGGCGGTACTTCCTTCCGCGGCAACGAAAGAGGTGGCGGCGCAGTTCAAGGTCACCTTAAGTCCCGACGGCTTCTTCAAAGAGGCCCACGTGAAGTTGCGGCCCGTTGAGTTCGCCACGGACGGTGTCTACCTCTGCGGACTGGCCCACTATCCGAAGTTTATGGCTGAGACGATCAACCAGGCCTACGGTGCAGCGGGCCGGGCCTTAACGCTCCTCTCCCATGAGACCGTCGTCGCCTCCGGCTCTGTCTGCGAGGTGGATGAAGACAAGTGCGTCTCCTGCGGCGCCTGCATCACCGCCTGCACCTATGGCGCCATCGAGTTCTACGAGTCGCCGAAAGGCAGGAAGGCCAAGGTCAACCCGGTACTCTGCAAGGGGGACGGCCTGTGCAACACCAAGTGCGCCACCAATGCCATCATGCTGAAACACTTTACCGATGAAGAGGTCATCAGTGAAATCGATGCAGCCGTCTCAGACGAAGAAATCATGCGACAGATCGACACGGCAGTCGGCGAGTCGTAAGAAGCGATACAGAAACTATGTAGGGAGGTGAGGAAGAATGAGTACCGCACTTAAATTTAAGCCGAAAATATTAGGGTTTGTATGCCATTGGTGAGCGTACGGCGCTGCTGATTTGGCTGGAGTTTCCAGACTACAATATACCACTGAAATGAGGCTTATCCGTGTCATGTGTTCCGGCAGGATCGACCCGGCCTTCGTACTCCGGGCTTTCTCAAAGGGAGCTGACGGCGTCTTTATCGGTGCCTGTCACTTAAGTGAATGCAACTACATCACCCACGGGAATTACCACACCCTGAACATGGTGCTCCTCATGAAGAAGATCATCGAGCACATCGGCCTCAATCCGGAGCGGCTCAGGATGAACTTCATGTCCGGCGCCGAGGCGAACGTCTTTACCGAATCGGTGAATGACTTCGTCAAGAAGATTAAAGAACTGGGTCCCCTGGGCAAGACCGAGGAGTTGAGCCAGAAGAGTCTGACCCGGAAGCTTGAGACCGTGACGAAGCTCATCCCCTACATCAGGCTTGTGGAAAGGGAGCGGCTCAGGGCATCCGTCCAGACGGAGGAGGCATACCACGCATTCTTCGAAAGTGATGAACTGAATCGGATATTCAATGAAACCATCGTGGAGAAATTGGCCATAGGCCAGATTGTCTCGCTCCTCAAGGAAGGACCCCTGACAACCGCTGAGATTGCCGGGGATTTAGGCCTCACCCCGTCCGAGGTGTCGAAGCACCTGAACACCTCGTCACGGCAGAAACTGGTCAGGTTCGATGAGAACCTGAAACGTTATGCCGTCTCGTAGGATGGGGAGAAAATAAGAAGATCAGGATAGAGACCATGGATAACGAAAAAATCGATCAGATTGTTGACAAGTATCATGGCGAACCCAGTTACCTCATCCAGGTACTGCTTGATATCCAGAGCGAGCACCACTGGCTTCCCAAGGAGGCGCTGGAGCGGGTAGCCGAGAAGCTTAACGTTCCCATGACCAGAGTCCAGCATATTGCAACCTTCTATAAGGCCTTCAGTTTAGTGCCGAAGGGACGTCACGAGATCCACATCTGCTTGGGCACCGCCTGCCACGTCCGTGGGGCGCCCCGCGTCCTCGACACGGTGCAGGAACTGATCGGGATCAAACCCGGCGAAACAGACCTGGATCTGAAGTTCAGCCTGCAGACCGTGAACTGCCTAGGATGCTGTGCCCTGGGTCCGGTTCTGGAGATTGACGGGAAGACGCATGGGAAGATGGCGCCGGCCCAGATGGCAGAAGTGCTAAAAAATTACGAGTAGGATAAAATTATGGCGCGATTACAGACACCAGCTGAATTAGAAGAGTTACGGAAACAGATCCTCTCCACGAGAGATCCCAATAAACCCTGCATCACCCTCTGTTCAGGATCAGCCTGCAACGCCTCGGGAAGCCGGGAAGTTGCCGCCGCCCTGGAAGAAGAGATTGCGAAGCAGGGACTCACCACTGACGTGGACATCAGGAAGACCGGCTGTCACGGGTATTGTGAGCGGGGCCCCATCATCGTCATTCACCCCGAGAAGATCGCCTACTTCCAGATAAAACCCGAGGATGTCCCGGAGATCATCACCGAGACGATTCAAGGGAAGAAGGTCGTGGAGCGGCTGCTCTATACCGACCCCGCAACGGACGAGAAGATCGTCCACGAGCATGACATCCCCTTCTACAAGAATCAGGAGCGCATCGTCTTCGGCTCCAACTCGAGCGTCGACCCCAAGAGTATCGATGATTACCTGGCAATCGGCGGCTACTCCGCGCTCGCCAAGGCCTTATCTGCCATGACCCCCGAGGGCGTGTTGCAGGAGGTGAAGAAGGCGAACCTAAGGGGACGGGGAGGCGGTGGCTTCCCTGCCGGTGTCAAGTGGGAAGGGACCCGCAATGCGGCCGACCCCATCAAGTATGTCATCGTGAATGCCGATGAAGGTGACCCCGGTGCCTACATGGACCGCTCACTCCTTGAAGGAAACCCTCACGCCGTGCTCGAAGGCTTAACCATCGGCGCCTATGCCGTGGGAGCCCACGAGGGCTACATCTATGTCCGCCAGGAATATCCCCTTGCCGTGGAGAACGTCTTCACCGCGATCCGCCAAGCTGAGGAGCATGGTCTCCTGGGAGAGAACATTCTGGGCACGGGCTTTAATTTTAAGGTTATCATACACCAGGGTGCCGGCGCCTTTGTCTGCGGCGAATCGACGGCGCTCATGACCGCACTGGAAGGAAGAGCCGGAGAACCCCGGCCGAAGTATATCCGGTCCAACATCGTGGGGCTCTGGGGCAGACCATCGGTGCTCAACAACGTGGAGACCTGGGCCAACGTCCCCCTTATCATCAACAAGGGCGCCGACTGGTTTACCGCAATCGGCACAGAAACCTCCAAGGGCACCAAGATCTTCTCCCTCGTGGGAAAGATCACCAACACGGGTCTCGTGGAAGTCCCTATGGGAACACCGCTAAGAGACATCATCTTCAAGATAGGCGGGGGTATCCCCGGAGGCAAAAAGTTCAAGGCAGTCCAGACCGGCGGACCTTCCGGCGGATGTTTGCCTGAGGAACTCCTCGATCTGCCCGTTGGCTTTGATGAATTGACAAAAGCAGGTTCCATGATGGGCTCCGGTGGTATGATCGTCATGGATGAAGACACCTGTATGCCGGACGTGGCTCGGTACTTTCTCGAGTTCTTGACCGACGAATCCTGCGGCAAGTGCGTCCCCTGCCGTGAAGGAATGCGGCAGATGCTGAAGCTCCTCACCAACATCACCAAGGGCAAGGGGAAAGAGGGCGACATCGAACTTCTGGAACAGCTCTAGGAGCCTGCCATAGAAGCGGCACTCTGTGCGCTCGGCAAGAGTTCCCCCAACCCCTTCTTAAGTACCTTGAAATACTTCCGCGATGAGTATGAGGCCCATGTCGAGGAGAAGAGGTGTCCGGCCTTATCCTGCAAGGAACTCATCACCTTCTATATTGACCCGGAGAAGTGCAAGGCCTGTATGACCTGTGCACGGAAATGTCCCTCCAACGCGATTATCAGCGAGAAGAACAAGATCCACATCGTCGACCAGGAGAAATGCACGAAGTGTGGAACGTGCTTCGAAGTCTGCCCTCCCCGTTTTCGTGCAGTGACGAAGCTCTCAGGGGTACCCGTCCCGCCTCCTGTTCCTGAAGAAGCGAGAACGATAGTCAGGGAGAAACAGAAATGAGCGAAATCACCTTACAGATCGATGGAAAAGAAGTGAAGGCAAAAGAAGGGATGACTGTCTTAGAGGCAGCCAAGAGTGCGGGCATCTATATCCCTACCCTCTGCTACCATGAGAAACTGGAACCCTTCGGGGGCTGCCGGCTCTGTATCGTGGAACTGGAGCAAAGAGGCGGAACAAGGCTCGTCGTCTCCTGCGTCTACCCGGTAGAGAAGAACCTCGTCGTCAGGACCCGCTCGGAGAAAGTAGACAGAATCCGCAAGATGATCCTTGAACTGCAGATGGCCCATGCTCCCGATGCCTTTGATCTGCAGGACCTGGCGAAGGAGTATGGTGCGGACAGAAACCGCTTTGAAAAAGAAGCCTCCTTCTGTATCCACTGCGGTCTCTGCGTCAGATACTGCAACGAAGTGAAGAAGGCGAATGCCATCGGCTTCGTGGACAGGGGAATCCGCAAGGAGATCAGCTTCATCCCGGAGATTGCCGCAAAAGAGTGCTGGAACTGCAAAGAGTGCATGCCCTTATGCCCGACTGAGGCACTGCAGGCGGCATTCGTGCTCGTTGAGGCGCTTGCCTTCCCGGAGAGGACCGAGGCGAAGTAACCCCTACCCTACATACCAGAATACCTACAGGCCGGAAGGGAAACCTTCCGGCCTTTGTTTGTAGTGTGGAAGAGGGGAACCCCTTTCTTCTGCTCGCCGCTCCGGGCGACTTACTCGCAACGAAACTCTTTCCGCTGGTTGACGCTCAA
>JACQXT010000029.1 GCA_016208665.1 Chitinivibrionia bacterium
ATGCATCCTCCGGATTGGCTGCCGGTTTGCACGGCTTTGAATTTTTTCCTGCCGGGCATGCCGCCGCCTATTTTGTGGATGTTATTCCGTAAGGTGATGCCCATGGGAATCTCCACAAGCCCCGTATTGGTTATCTTGCCGACCAGCGAGAAGATCTTTGTTCCCGTGCTCCCCTTAGTGCCGAATTGCATGAACCATTCCGCGCCGTTGTTGACGATGAGGGGCACATTCGCCCATGTCTCTACGTTGTTCAGCACGGTGGGGCGATTCCAGAGTCCTTTAATGTTGGAGCGGACGTATTTCGGCCTGGGCTCTCCCGCCTTGCCCTCCAGTGCCGTCATCAACGCCGTCGATTCGCCGCACACGAACGCGCCCGCCCCCTTGTGCACCTTAACGGTAAAATCGAATCCGGAGCCGAGAATGTTTTCCCCGAGCAGGCCGTACTCGCCGGCCTGCGCGATCGCGCGCGCGATGTTCTCCACCGCGAGCGGGTATTCCTGCCGAACGTAGACATACCCTTCGTGCGCGCCGATGGCATATCCGCCGATGATCAATCCCTCGAGGATCGAATGCGGGTTTCCCTCGAGAAGCGCCCGATCCATGAATGCCACGGGGTCTCCTTCGTCCGCCCCTGCCCCGGATGTTCGATTTCTTGACTTCCTCCAGGACCGCTTCCGGGGTCATCCGGAACAGGGCCTTGACCAGCGCGGAATAGCCCTCTATCGACAGGTAATCATCGATGCTCTTCGAATCAATCTTGATGTTGCTGGAGAGTAGAGTGCGCATTTGATGCCTATAGAACGGTATCTCGCACTCCCGGGCCGCCCGTTCGCCGCTGTGGGGATCCGTATACACGAGCCGCTCGACCGTCTTCTTCTCGCCGATTGTCCGCGCGACGATCTCCGGCACGTCCTTCGGCGTTACGCCCAGGTAGCAGATCTCTTCGGGGCGGATCACTACGACCGGGCCCCGCTCGCAAAAGCCGGGACACCCAGTTCCCTTCGTATCCACGGCCGCCGCCAACCCCTGCTCTTTCAGTTCCGTCTTGAAGGCCTCTATCACGTCGGCGGCGCCGTAGGCGAGGCATCCGGTGCCTGCACAGACGGAGATGCAGGGTTTGTCCGGGCCGCCCCTCGTACGCAGTTCTTCTCTGTACCGCACCAATGTTTCCGGCGAATCAAACCGAGCCATCGTGTTCCCCTATGTGTGCTCTTTCAGTATATCTGCCGTTTCGGCCGTCGAAACTCTGCCGTGTGTTTTGCCGTCGATCTCCACCACCGGCCCCAAGGCACAGCAGCCGAGACAGTTGACCGTATCCAGGCTGAATGCGAGCTCCGCGTCCGTTTCGCCCGCACGTATGCCCGTGAGATCCTGCACCGATTCCAGAATCCGCGCGGCGCCGCGTACGTGGCAGGCCGTGCCCATGCAGATATGCACCTGGTGGCGTCCCTTCGGCACCAAACTGAAAGCCTTGTAGAAGGTGGCAACCTGCCGTATCCGCGACATCGGAACCTGCATCTTCTCGCCGACACGCCGGAGCGCCGCCGCGGGAAGCCAATGATTTTCATCCTGAATATCCAGCAGGATTTGAATGAGCGAATCGGCTGCGGCTCGGTGTTTATCGATGATTCGATCGATTGCCTTGGTATCCATTGCCTGCTCCCTCATTGTCCCTCACACGCGACCCCCACTACGGGCGAGTGAATAGCGCTTGCTCTCAGTATCGTACGCGACCAGCCCTTTTCGCGAGGATCTATTCATGTGTTTCGTCACTTCGGACGGATCGAGCCCCAGCATCCTCGATATCTCGCCGGTCGAAAGCGGTTCCGTTCGAAGGAGCGACACGATCCTGCTGACGGTCAACTCGCCGCCGATCAGTTCATCGAAGAGCTTCTGCACCGCGCCGCTCGTGAAAAACTCATGATACGCCCGTTCCGACCTTGCGGGCGCCCTCAGCTTCTCCCGTTCCACCAGCCGGAGGTACGGAATCAATGTCCGGACCGCATCGAGATCGCGCTTCAGCGTTTTCTTCTCGATTCCCTCGGCTTTGCCGATGGGGCCCAGCTCCTTCACTTTTCCGGTGAAATTGTTGACGACCTCCGCCAGCCGATTGCCGTCGCCTCCGGACATGAACTCTATGCCCAGCCGTTCGGGATTCAGGCCGATGCGCCGCATGATGTTCTTGCATATGTACGTGTTGCCAAGCGCATCGTAATTGCCGTGCGTGACGTAGTTGCATTCGTTGAGTTTGCAGCCGCCGATGAGCACGCCGTCCTGCCCGTTCGCGAAGGCTCTGAATATGAATTCGAGGTCGACTCTGCCCGAACACATGACGCGAATGAGCCTGATTTCATCCGTATACTGCAGCCGGGAAACTCCGGCCGTATCCGCCGCGCCGTATGCTCACCAGTGGCACACGAAACCGATTATTCTCGGCTTGAATTCAAAACCCGGACTCATGGTCTTCACCTCCTGCATCGGCCGTTCCGCCCCGCATCCACTCGGTAATCCTCACGCGTCTCCGACTCCCGCGTCGATTTCCCGCATGATCTCTTCATCCGTGCCGGCCGCATCGATCTGGCTCAGGATTGCATCATCGGTAAAGTGCTTCAGCACGATCGCCCGCGTCGGACATTTCGTGCAGCACAGGCCGTCTCCTTTGCAGAGAATCGGATTGACACGGGCCTTCGCGCCCGCCGGCGTGTCGCAAAACTCGATAGCTCCGTACGTGCACGCGGTGATGCACGCCCCGCACGACACGCAATCGTCCTCCGCAACTTCGCAGACGGAACCCGAGGCCACAACCGTGTCGTGCGACAGCAGCGTGAGAACTCGCCCCGCGGCGCCGCATGCCTGGCTGATCGTTTCTTCGATATGCTTCGGATAGTGCGCCATCCCACAGAGAAACACGCCTTCGGCGGCACACTCGACCGGGCGCAATTTGACGTGCGCTTCCTTGAAATAACCGTCGGGATTCAACGTGACTTTGAACAATCCGGCAATTTCCCCGGCGTGCGGCGAAGGAACGACGGCCGCCGCCAGCGACAAGATATCGGCATCCAGTTGAATACGGCAGCCCAGGATGGGATCCGGCACGGTGATCCGCAGGCAGGGCGCGCCCGCATCGTTCACGGCCGCTTCCACCTCGGGCTTGTCATCCGGCTCGTATTGGATGAACGTCACGCCTTTGTCCGCCGCTTCCCGGTAGTAGTCCTCTTTGAGCCCATACGTCCTCATGTCCCGGAAGAGAACATAGATCGCCATCGAGGGATTGAGCTCTTTGAGCTTCAGGGCGTTCTTAATGGCATGGCCGCAGCATACCCGGCTGCAGTAGTTTCTATCCTCGTTTCTGCAGCCGACGCATTGGATCATCGCCATGCTCCGGGCATTGACAACCGTTTCATCTCCCGCGGCGATCTTTTCGCCCAGCTCGAGGTGAGTGACCACCCTGTCGTTCTCGCCGTAGAGATACTCGGCCGGCCGATAGACCTCGGCGCCGATCGCGATGACGGAGGCGCCGTGCTTGATCTCTTTCCTCCCGCCGCCGGATTCGAGAATCGTGGTGAAGTTCCCCACGTATCCGGAAACGCTCTTGATGGCGGCTTCATGGGATACGTGTATCAGGGGGTTCCGGTACACCGACCGTATCAAATCGTCCACATGCGCCTGAACGTCCATTCCCTCGAGCGTGGCGTGTATTCTCCGCGCCATACCGCCCAGTTCCCTGGTCTTTTCAACGAGGTGAACCTGATAACCCTGCCTGGCGATGGAGAGCGCGCAGGTCATGCCGGCGATGCCTCCGCCGACCACCAGAGTCGTCTTGTTGACCGGAAGGTCGAACTCCGCGAGCGGTTCCAAGTGGCCGGCCCGCGCCACCGACATCCGGATGATGTCCTTCGCCTTCCGCGTCGCCTCTTCCTTCTGTTTCGAATGCACCCACGAGCATTGCTCACGTATATTCGCCATCTCGCAGAAGTATTGATTGAGCCCCGCCTCCCGGAGGGTATCCCTGAACAGCGGTTCGAGCGTTCTGGGAGAGCAGGCCGCGATAACCACGCGGTTGAGGCCCTTTTCTTCCGCGAGATCCGTTATTTCCTTGATGGCGTTGTTGGCGCATGAAAAGAGCTGTTCCTGAGCGTGGACGACGTTCGGCAGCCCCCGTGCGTATTCGACGGTCGACGGAACATTCACGACGCTCCCGATATTCGTCCCGCAATGACAGACGAAAACGCCGATTCGCGGCTCCTGACCGGCGACGTCCCGCTCCGGCGGATATACCCTCTCCCGGGACAGCTTGCCCCGCCGGTAGCCGAGATGTTCGCCGCAGCGGGCGCCGGCCGCACCGGCACCGAACACCGATTCAGGGATATCGATCGGGCCTTGCAATCCGCCGCTCACGAATATCCCGGGTCTGGTGGTCTCCATCGGATTCTCGGGACGCGCCTTGGAGAATCCGTGCGAATTAAGTTCGATCCCGAATGTCTCGACAAGACCGCGGGCATCGGCAGGAGGACTCAAGCCGACGGACAATACCACCATATCGAATTCTTCCTCTTGCACGCCGCGGTCGGTTGTCGCGTATCTTACGACGACGTTCCTGCTTTCGGGAACCTCTCTCGCGATCGACGTGTAACTCCTGATGAAGCGAACGCCGGGGAGTCGCTCCGCTCTCTGATAGTAGCGCTCGAAATCCTTGCCGAATGCGCGAATGTCGTTGTGGAACACCGTGCACTTCGCTTCCGCATCGTGCTCCTTGGCCAGTATCACCTGCTTCTGCGTATACGTGCAGCATACGCCCGAGCAATAGCTGTTCTCCCCCGGGGTGACCCGCCGCGAGCCGACGCATTGAATCCAGGCGATGTTCCGCGGATGTTTCTTGTCGGATGCGCGCAGTATGTTGCCTTGATACGGCCCGGTGGCGGACAGCAAACGTTCGAAGTCCACGCCGGTGACCACGTTCTGCATCGTTCCATACCCGTATTCCTCCACCGCCGCGGGATCGAACGGCGCAACGCCGGCCGACAGGATGATCGTCCCTACGTTAATCTCCATTTTTTCGGCCGTTTGCCTGAAATCGACGGCCTCGTTCTGGCACACGCCCACGCAGATGTCGCACTTGCCTTCTTTAAGGTTGAGGCAATTTTCATCGATGTACGCGACGAGCGGAATCGCCTGGGAGAAATACACGTGAACGGCCTTGCCGCTCGCTATCTCCTGGTTGAATATGTCCGGGGATGCCTTCGGGCAGTATCGAACGCAGGTCCTGCAACCGGTGCATCTGTCCTCGACGATGTACCGTGGCTTCTTTACGAGGGTGACCGTGAAGTCGCCCACGTCTCCTGATACGCTCTTTACTTCGGCGTATGTCAGGACTTCTATATTTTGATGACGGCCGACCTCGACCATTTTAGGTGCGAGAATTCATATGGAGCAGTCGTTGGTCGGAAAGGTCTTATCGAGCTGCGCCATGTGGCCGCCGATGCTCGGACCTTTCTCCACCAGGTAGACCTTGAATCCCGCGCCGGCCATATCGAGCGCGGCTTGAATACCGCTGATCCCGCCGCCGACGACGAGCACGTCACCAAAATTTCCTTCGACAGGAACGTTTCCCACGCGTCTGCGTCCTTTCGCGTTTTTCAGGCTGTTAAATCACTTCACGAACGATTTCCGTTATATCCTTTATTTCGATTGTGTCTTCCAGTTCGAGAATAACGCGGCTGTCCTCGAACATCGTAATGCAGTAGGGACACGCCGTCGCCATCACTTCGGCTCCGGCGGCGCGCGCTTGTTCAAGTCTGATGTCGGAGAATCTATCTCCTTTCGGCGTCTCCATCCACACCCTGCCGCCTCCCCCGCCGCAGCACAGGCTGTTATTCCGCGAAGCGGCCATCTCATTGAGCGTCAATCCGGGGATGCTCCGCAGAATCGCTCGAGGCTCGTCATAGACGCCGTTATGCCGCCCCAGGTAGCACGGATCGTGGTACGTCACGTTCTTCCCGTACGCGCCTTTGATCTCGAGCCGTCCGTGTTCGATGAGTTCGTGCACGAGCTGCGACATATGAACGACGTCGAAGTTCACCATGAACTCGGGATACTCGTTCTTGAAAGTCTCGTAGCAATGGGGTGAGGAAACGACGATCTTCCTGACTCCGGAGTCGATGAACGCCTTGATGTTTTCCTTTGCAAGGCTCTTGTAGACGTCTTCGGCGCCCGTCTTGCGGATGCGCTCGCCGCAACAGCTTTCCCTGGCGCCCAGAATGCCGAAATCGACGCCGGCCTTGTTCAAAATGTCGACCGCGGCCTCCGCGACTCTTTTCATTCTCGGGTCATAGCTCGAGTAGCAGCATCCGAAAAAGAGGATTTCCATATTCTCGGCGAACGGCTTGACGGGCAGGTCCCTCGCCCAATCGGCCCGCTTTGCCCTGTCTTCGTTGAGGGGATTTCCTTCGGCGGCGAGACTCGCCGCTGCAGCCTTGACGGCCTCGGCGGACGGGGCGAAGACATCATACTTCGACGCGAGCCTGCGCAGGGAGATTCCGAGCTCGATTTGGTCGACGCCCCTGGGGCATTTCTCCGGACAGGTTCCGCAGGTCGTGCAGCGCCAGATGTCGTCGCTCTCGATCTCCGTCAGGCCGAAGGCGGCCTCGCGGATGATCTTGCGAATGCTGAACGTTCGAACGCTGTTCCACGGGCATACGGCATCGCACGTTCCGCATTGATAGCAGAGCCGGTAGGTATGGCCGCCGGCCTTCTTGATCTCGTCTATGATTTCTATGAACGGTGCTTTCGTCTCCACGATTGTTCCGATCTTCGCGACGCTTCCGGCTTGAATGCCCGGACTCCGCGCCGGCGCGAATATGCGCGCATCAGCCCTTCTTCGACATTCGAGCCACGGCATCCACGAGCTTCGGCAGGCCGTATTTGTCCGCCAGCGATTCCAGTCCGATCTCGAGCTCTTCCGGTTTCTTCTCCTCTTCTTCCACTTCCGCCTCCCGTTCTTCATATTTCAGGACATCGTTGAGGCACCACGTGACGCAGAGCGGTTTTTCTTCACCTTCGCACATATCGCACTTCAAAGGCAGACCCGAATCCGGTTCTTTGAACAAATCCCGCGAGGGGCAAGCGGCTCTGCAGAAGCCGCATTCGTCGTATTCCTTGCCGTCTATTACGTATATGTCGCGGCCGGCGCACTCCGACGGCGCATATTCGCCAGCGAACACCGGAAGCCAGATGTCCTTCAGCCGGTGACTGATCACACGGATGCGCGATCGAGCCGGATTGATGCTGCTGTACTTCGGCTCGGCATGGAACGCCGAGCAGATAATCTCGCACCCCCGGCAGCCGTTGCACTTGTCGGCGTCAACTCGGATTGTCTTTATCTTTTTCTTGACCGTGGCCATCGTTCAGTATCCCTCTCTTTTCCAGATCTTCGGCGACATAGCCAAGATCCAGTTCAAGCAGCCGCTTCTTGGTGGGTATGCCGTCATAATTCCATCCCTTGTGCGTGTAATAGGTGGTCAACAGCTCCTCTTCGAGTTCCGGATACCGGTGCCGCCAGTGATCCTTGGGCGGCTTCTCATCGGCTCTAGTCATGCCTCTTCTA
>JACQXT010000171.1 GCA_016208665.1 Chitinivibrionia bacterium
GTGCGGCTGCATTCGTATCGTTCGATTTCGAGAGTTCCTCTTACTTCGGAAGCCAGCGCGAGGACCTCACGATCACCCTCTCCCGCGGGATCGTCCGGATTCTCGACCGGGAGCGGGATACGTTTCTCGAGGGTGTCGAGGCCGACCGCTTCATTTCGGAGAAGTTGGGCATAACAGGTGATTTCAAGGAAATCGTCGGTCTTGCGATCGGCATGGAACCGGATTGCGGCGCCCTGCGCGATCTCCGCATGACCGTTTCTTCGGGAGGCGGAAGATCGTTCCGGGCCGGCGTTCGGGGGAAAACGGCGAAGCTGGAGTTCTCGGCGCCGGGCGGGAGGCTTCGGGAAATTGGGTGGCCGCTCGAGGTGGCGGAGGAGCGCGTGGAGGAACTCAACATCGCGTACGGCTGGTCGAATGACGGCTCACGCCCGGAATCCGTGCTCCTGTCGCTGGATAGCCCGGGCTGGCGAATCAAGCTCGACATAGAGAACGCGGACGGCAACGGGAGCGCCGGCGCCCCGCGATGACGCCGGCGCGCCGGCCTGGAAAAGTAAAAAGAGGGAACCTTCCGATGGACAGAGAGTATAACGGGGAGAACGAAAGGGATGATGTGAGAGCGAATCCTCTGCGTGAAAAAGCCGAGTGGAAGGATCGCAGCGACGAGGAGCTCATGCTCCAGGTGCAGCAGGGGAATAACGTCTGTTTCGACCTTCTGGTGGACCGTTACAAGATCCGGCTGTTCAATTTTCTCTACCGGATGGTTGGAGACCGCGAAGAAGCCGAAGAAATCGCCCAGGAAGCGTTCGTGAAGGCGTTCATTCACGCCGGCAAGTACAAAACGATCGCACGATTTTCCACCTGGCTGTACACGATCGCCACCAACCTCGTTCGCAACAGGATTCGCGCCCGCGGGAGAGCTCCCCAGTTCTTTTCAATACGGGAACTCGCACGCGAGGAGGACGGAGAGACGAAGCAAGTCGATCTGGTTTCCGGCCACCGCAGCCCGGATGAAGCGTACAACGATGCGGAGCTCAGAGAAATAATCCAGCGGTCGATACAGAAGATACCCGAGAAATACAGGACGAGTTTCGTCCTGCGCGAAATCAACCAGCTTTCATACGAGGAAATTTCCGCCGTTACGGGATTGAAACTGGGCACGGTTCGATCGCGGATCAACAGGGCGAGAAGCTGCTTCAGGAAGATCGTCGAACCGCTTCTGCACAACGGATTGGATTTTTAAGGGGGAACACGCCGATGAAATGTCGAAAGGCACTACAGTTCATCAATGACCTGCTCGACAACGCGCTCTCGGACGGCAACCGCGCCTGGCTCGAGGCCCACTTAAGAGAGTGCCGTTCCTGCGAACGGCTGGCAACTCAAATGCGGGAAAGTCTCGGCCTGGTTCGCGACCTTCCTCTCGCGGAGCCGAGCTAGAATTTCAACTGGACCCTCCGGCTGAAGCTCGCGCGGGAAAAAAACTCGCTGCTGTCGCAACTGGTTTCCCACGACACCTGGGTCAGGAAGTGGAATCTGCGGTTCGTTCTCGGCAGCGCCGCCGCGTTCGCCATAGTATTCGCGAGCGGGTACGTGTTTCTCGAATCGCGCATGGCGGGGGCGGAACGGCTCGCCTCGCGCCCGAGCGCCGCAAGCCCCGCCGTGTCTGCGCCCGATCGTTCCATTGCGGAGGCCGGGAGCGCGGCCACGGAGGAGACGCCGGTGATTTCCTTTCCCGGCCGCGTGAGCGAGCGGCTCATATCCCAGGGATCCTCCCTCCAGAGGCCCGGACACCAATCCTACCAGGCCATCGACGCGGAAGAAGCGCCGAACGTCCTCGGACCGGATTCCCTCGTATCGTCGAAGCTTCGGGATATGCGCGCGCAGTACCGGATGCGGTACCTGGAGCGGCAGATAGAGCTGCTGCAGGAGTACCTGCGCCAGTGCCAGATCGAGCAGCGGTAGCGCGAAACAATCCCGGCTGGCTCCGCACTATTTTCCCTTTTCAGCCGGGCAACGCCGGGCGTATAGTCTAAGCGATGAAGCGATTGATCATCGTCTCGATCTGTCTTCTCGCAACGATGACGCACCTGTCCGGTTGCCGGGATCTGTCTCTCCCTCCGCCCGGTTCCTATTCCGAAATCCTTCTCGTCCTGGAGGGCGGAAAACAGAGCCCCTACCTCGGCCTCGTCATGGAGAGCATCGGAAGGGAATTGGACTTCTATGCCAGCCAGGAGAAGCAATTCGAAGTATCGGTGATTTCAGCGGAGACATTCACATCCTCCCCGATGGTGAAGAACATACTCCTGGTCGGAACGATCGATCCGTCGACGAAAATCGGACGGGACATCGCGTCGCTCGCCGGCGAAGACGGCCTGCGCGAGGTGGCGGAGGGCGGAGGGGCCGTTCTCGAACGGGAGCATGTGCCCGCCCCGGGGCAGTTGACGCTGATCGTGACGGCGCGAACGGAGAGCGAGCTCCTTCGCGTGCTCACGGAGAGAGGAGCGGGGATTCCGGACGCCATCGAAGCGAGCGGCAGGCGCCGCCTGCGCGCCTTCATGCTCGATTATCTCGATGCGGATCTCGCGCGCTATCTGTTCCGCGCCTACGGATTCACCCTCGAGATTCCCGGATTCTACAATCTCCACAGCGAATCTCAGGAGCCGCCCGGCATCGAATTGCTGCGGGAAGATCCTGCGCTCAGCCTGGGTGTCTTCTGGACAGAATGGGATCACGAGCCAGGTCCTGCGGATGAGAGCGCCCTGTTCGGCCTGCGGGCGAACTACGTATACAGACGGTATGACGGCGACGCCATGGATTCTACACGCGTTGCTTTTTCCGGAACGCGGCTGGGGCGGCACCGGGCGTATGCGATGGAAGGGTACTGGTTCAGCACGACTGCGACCGCCGGCGGCTGTTATAAAACCTTTTTTATCTATGACGAAGCGGGAACACTGCTGTGGGCAATCGATGCTCTTGTCTTCGCGCCCGGCAAGCCGAAGCATCCGCTTTTCAGGGAACTCGTTTCCATCGCAGAGACGTTTCGATATGATTGAAATGCGCCTTGACCATGGTCCGGCTGTTGGCATAGTAAGTGCATTATCGGAATGCGGCATGGCCTGTCGTGGAGCAGGGCCCGGGCATGGCGCGTCGGCGCATTGTTTAACTGACAATAATATAACTAGTTACGGCAATACCGGCGCCTTTTGGCGCAGCCGCCGGGCGGATAAAGAAGACGGGGAATATGACGGAGCACGACTCATATAGCAATCCGGAATTGGAGAAGCTTTTTAAGAAATACGAAGAAGCTCCGAAAAGCCACATCTTCGCTCCTCTCGCCGATGCCTGCCGCAAGGCCGGCAGGCTCGAGGAAGCCGTTGCTGTTTGTCAAAGAGGATTGGAGCTGCACCCGGAATACGCGAGCGGCTACGTCGTCTTGGGAAAATGCCTGTACGACCAGCGCCTGATGGAACGCGCCGGCGATTCGTTTCGGCGGGTTCTGCAGATGGATGCCGAGAATCTTGTCGCGCTCAAGTACCTCGGGATGATCCTCGCGGAACAAGGAGCGATGGACGAGGCGAGAAAGCACTTCAACCGCATTCTGGCGCTCGATCCGGATAACAAGGAGATCGCGGAGAAGCTCGGCGATCTGGAAAATCCGGAGGAGATCCTGGATCTTGCGCCGCTCGAGGATGAAGATTTCGAGGGCGGGGACATCGTCCTGGGAAACGAATCCCCGGAATCCGCCGACGAACTGGCTACCGTCACCCTCGCGGATATATTCGCCGCGCAAGGCTACAAGGACAAGGCGGGAAAGATATATCGAGAGGTCCTCGACAGAGATCCGGACAATGAAACGGTCATGCGGAAGCTCCAGGCATTGAACGAAGTGAATTCCGCTGCGCAACCGGGAGCCGAAGATGCAGATCGGCCGGATGCCTTTGAAACGCCTTTCGGCGAGGATGATGAGACAGGGGACGGAGGATTGGCCGGCGGAGGAGATGTTTCCGAAGCCGGCGCCGACAGCGGCGGGGGCATGAGCGTGGACCAGGCGAATCCGCCGATCCCGGAAGACGTTCCCTCCCACTCGAGAAACCGCACAGGACACGCCTCGAAAATCCGCGAAAGCGGCGGCCCTGAAAGCGAGATTGCGGACGAAAAGAGTCTCGATCAATTCAGACGGTGGCTGAAAAACGCAGGCCGATAACCGCCATCCCCCTTTTTTTGATAATATTTTCTGGAAAGTCCCAGGCCGTTTCTATACTATATAATCCGGTTTATTTCGTGCTACCGTGCGCGGCGAGGGCGCCGATGACGCCCGGCCGCCTCGTTACGAGAGGAAAGAGATGGCTGATACGAGCGATTTCAGAAACGGCATGATCCTCAATATGAATGGAGTCTACTGGATTATCGCGGAATTCCAACACGTCAAGCCCGGCAAGGGCGGAGCGTTTGTCCGGACGAAGATCAAGAATCTGCTCACGGGGCAGGTGAAAGAGAACACCTTCAGGGCAGGCGAACGGGTTACCGAAGTCAAGGTTGTCCGGAGGGATTTCCAGTATCTCTACGCAACGGGCGACATGTATTACATGATGGATGCGGAAACCTACGATCAGATTCCTCTGCCGGAGTCGATGGTCGAGGATGTGAAAGATTACCTGAAGGAGAATCTCAACGTCGTCATCTACATGGAAGACAACACGCCGCTCCTTGTTGAGCTCCCGAATTTCGTCGAGCTCCATGTGCGATCCACCGCGCCCGGATTGCGCGGCGATACCGCCCAAGGCGGTTCGAAGCCGGCCACTATGGAGACCGGGCTCGTCGTCAGCGTTCCTCTGTTCATCGAGGAAGGCGATGTGTTGAGAATCGACACGCGAACGGGCAAGTATGTGACCCGCGTATAGCGCCGATTGATCGAAAGGAAGTGCGTATGATACGGGAAGATATCGCTGAACTGATCCGGCTTGTTGAGGAGAGCACGATCAACGAGCTCGAGATTTGGGAAGGA
This sequence comes from Chitinivibrionia bacterium, assembly GCA_016208665.1. Lineage (GTDB taxonomy): Bacteria > Krumholzibacteriota > Krumholzibacteriia > WVZY01 > WVZY01 > JACQXT01. Next base: position 5,003 of record JACQXT010000171.1, read on the forward strand.
AAATCGAGAGTGCGCATTTCCAAAGGTATGACCCACCTGCCTGCAGCCCCTGTACCCCCTCCTGTGCAGCAGTCTGTAAGCCCACCTTCCAGGAGCGACGAAGCGGCCGCCAAAGCCGCCGGAGGCGAGGAACTGGCACCAAACTTGAAACAGGTTCTTTCGCCGATGGTCGGAACATTCTACCGGGCTCCCGCACCCGATGCCGAGCCGTTTGTCGAAGTCGGACAACGGGTTAGCGTCGGCCAGACGGTGTGCATCGTCGAAGCGATGAAGCTGATGAACGAAATCGGCTCCGACTTCAACGGTGTGGTGCGGAAGATCTATGTGGAGAACGCCCAGCCGGTGGAATACGGACAGCCTCTATTCGCAGTAGAGACTACGTAATTTTAAGGCTATTAAATACTTAGAAGGTTCTTATGAACATCAAGCAGCTTCTGCAGAAGATGATTGAGGTTGGTGCGAGCGATCTTCACGTTAAGGCTGGACTCCCCCCGGTGCTGCGGGTAAACGGCAGCCTACAGAGAACCGATTTCCCCGCTCTTTCTCCGAAAGAGATGGAAGATATTGCAAGACAAATACTTACTCCACTCCAGCGAGAGAAATTCGAGAGCACCCGCGAAGTCGATTTTGCATTTGGCGTTACCGGTCTTGCACGATTCCGGGCGAATTTCTACGTGCAGCGAAGCTCGATCGCCATGGTATTCCGCCATGTGCCGGTCAATATACGGTCGGTCGAGGAACTCGGTCTGCCTCCTGTTATAGTCGAGCTGGCTCTCAAGCCGAGAGGGTTGATTCTGGTGACCGGAACGGTGGGCAGCGGAAAATCGACCACTCTTGCGGCGATGATCCAGACCATCAACCAGAGCCTTCACTCATCGATCGTGACCATCGAAGACCCGGTTGAATTCCTGCACCGGGACAACAACAGCGTCATCAATCAGCGCGAGGTCGGCAGCGACACCTCGTCCTTTCACGAGGCCCTCCGGCACATCCTGCGTCAGGATCCCGACGTCATCATGATCGGCGAGATCAGAGACGCCGAAACGATGGAGATCGCCCTCAAGGCGGCGGATACCGGCCATCTCGTTCTGAGCACGCTTCACACCGCCAACGCTACTCAGACCGTCAACCGAGTGATTTCTTTCTTCCCTCCCCACCAGCATCAAGACGTGCGCTTCCTGCTCGCCTCCACGATTCAAGCCGTGGTGAGCCAGCGGCTCGTCCCGCGCATCGATGGCAAGGGCCGGGTTCCGGCCGTCGAGGTCATGCTCGCGAACGGGACCATCCGGGATCTCCTGATAGATCCCGAGAAAACCGCTCTCGTCCAGCAGGCAATGCGGGAGAGCTACACCACTCATAAGATGCAGACCTTCGATCAGGCGCTCATGAAACTCTACCAGGATCGCCAGATCAGTCTCGAGGAAGCCCTCCGGGCCAGCAGCAACCCGCACGAGCTGATGCTGCGGTTGAAGGGAATCGAGGCGACGAGCGACCAGACCTGGAAGGATTTCGAGAAAAATCGCGATACCCAAGCGGTCGGCAAGTAAGTCTGTAGTTTTCAAATCCTCTCCCATGTGCTATCGTATCGGCGATGTTCGACAAGATGCTGATAGCAAACAGGGGCGAAATCGCGCTGCGCATCATCCGCGCGTGCAAGGAACTGGGCATCTCGACCGTCGCGGTGCACAGCGACGCGGATACCGAGTCGCTGCACGTCAAATTCGCGGACGAGGCGGTGTGCATCGGCCCGCCCCTGCCCGTCGAGAGCTACCTCAACTACAAGCGAATCCTGGCCGCCGCGGAAATCACCGGCGCCGATGCCATCCACCCGGGCTATGGGTTCCTCGCCGAGAATGCGGAATTCGCGGAAATGTGCGAGACCAACGACATCGTGTGGATCGGCCCGTCCCCCCGTCTGATCAATGAGATGGGGAACAAGTCGCTGGCCAAGACCATGATGGCTCAAGCGGGACTCCCCGTCATTCCGGGAACCGACGGCCCGGTGACCACCGAGGAAGAAGCCCTTCGTGCCGCCGAAGAGATCGGCTATCCGCTCATGATCAAAGCCGCCGCAGGCGGAGGCGGCAAAGGGATGCGGATCGCGAGGGATCCGACCTCCCTCACGAACGGACTGCTGATCGCGCGCGCCGAGGCCGAGAGCTCGTTCGGCGATCCATCGCTCTACCTGGAACGCTTCCTGAGCAATCCGAAGCACATCGAGATCCAGCTCCTCGGCGATACTTCAGGCAATGTCGTTCACCTGGGGGAGCGGGATTGTTCCATTCAGCGCCGCCACCAGAAGCTCATCGAGGAATCGCCCTGCGCCTTGCTGGATCCCCGGCTTCGACAGGCAATCCTCGACGCCGCCGTCCGCGGAGCCGGCGCTCTCGGCTACCATTCGGTCGGCACCATGGAGTTTCTCGTCGAGGAAGACGGGTTCTACTTCATGGAAATGAATACGAGGATACAGGTGGAGCACCCCGTTTCGGAGATGGTCACCGGAAGGGATCTCGTCAAAGAGCAGATCTCCATTGCCGCGGGCAATCCGCTCTCGTTCACCCAGGAAGATGTCGTGTTTTCCGGGCATGCGATCGAGTGCCGCGTCAACGCCGAAGATCCGGCTCAGAGTTTCCGTCCGTGTCCCGGCGTGATCTCCTTCTTCCATCTTCCGGGCGGCATGGGTGTTCGGGTCGATTCCCACGTGTACCAGGGATACACGATTTCTCCGTTTTATGATTCGATGATCGCGAAGGTTATTTGCCACGGCCTTGACCGGGCGGAAGCGATTTCGAGGATGAATCGCGCTCTCGAGGAATGCGTCATCGAGGGGGTCGAAAACACCCTCGCGTTCCACCGGAGCATCCTGGCCAATCCCAGGTTCTTGAAGGGTGACTTCAGCACTCGCTACCTGGAAGAGTTCGTGTGGACCGCGGAGAAATAGACGGCTCCGCGCCGTGAGAGATTGCTGCAGTCCCTGCTGATAGCTAGAACAAGAGATGTCATCATATGAACACAAGCGGCCGGAAGAGCTTCTTCGTCATTTCCTTCGTAGCTTTCGCCGCATTCCTGGCAGCGGCGCTCATGCAGCACCATCCCCACGACTGGCCTTTCGACGGCGGCGCTTCGATCGGGAAGGTCCGGAACATGGCAGGGCCGTTCGGTTCGTTCGCGGCCTGGGTGTGCATCCAAGTCCTGGGGAGTCTGTTTGCGTGGCTCATTCCGCTGTCCCTCATCGCGTTCGCCGGAACCCTCGCCTTCGATAAGACCGCGAAACTTGGCAGAGGATTGTTGAAGGCGGCATCGATGATCCTCCTCTTGAATGCGTTTTTCGCGCTGTTGGAAGTCACGAGCGGTTCGTCCGAATTGAGCGGATGGGCCGGCAGGGGCATAGCCGCGGGTTTGCAGGGCGTATTCGGACGGGTCGGCGGCACCATCTTTGTTACCGCCTGTCTGTTGATCCTTGCGTTGAGCTTCCTCGGTTTTCTGGGCAGAATCGGGGTACCGCGGTTTATCGGGTGGACCTTCGTCAAAAAAGCCGTCGCGTCGCTTTTCTCGATGTCCGGCAAACTCGTCCGTTTCATCGGCGGAACCATTATCAAGAAGGCCGTCGCATGGCTTTTCTCGTTCTTCAAAAAGATCGTTCTGGCGGCGGCGGGAGCCGCGCGGGCGCGGGCGTCCCAAACAAAAGGCATCGTTCCGGAACGGGGAAAATCCCACGAAGCGGCCCCTCCGGCCGGCGTTGGAGGCGGGGCAGCGGAATCCGCCCCGGAACCTCCGGCCGAGAAACACACGGAGAACGGCGGCGCCGATCTTACCGCGCAGGAGGCCGTCCTGCACATTCATCCTGCTTTGAGGAAGCGTATGGCGAAGGCGCAACCGGCGGTTCAAGGCGGGACGCTGCAGGACGCAGCCGTCGAGAAGCCTCATGAAGACGGCAAGGTGCCCATCGAAGAGGCGAGTCTGCCGCCCTTCTCATTGTTCGACGGCGGCAAGGAAAACGGCCTTGCCTTCCCGCAGGACAAGCTGAAGGCGTGGGCCGCTGTTCTCGAAGAGAAACTCGCCTATTACAAGATCGAGGGAAAGGTCACCGGGATCAGTCACGGTCCGCTGATCACGACGTTCGAATTCGCGCCCAATCCGGGCGTCAAAGTCAAGGATATCGTGAGCCGCGCGGACGATCTCACGCTGGCCATGAAGGCGAAGAGCCTGCGCCTCATCGCTCCGATACCCGGACGATCGGTCGTCGGCATAGAGATTCCCAATCCGGAAGGAGCGCTCGTATACCTGCGCGATATCCTGCCGGAGATTCCCGAGCGGCTGCGCCTCTCCGGCGTGATGGTCGGCATCGGGGTGGATGTCATGGGAAAGCCGTTCTTCATGAATCTGTGCAACGCGCCGCATCTCCTCGTCGCGGGAACGACCGGCTCGGGCAAGAGCGTGGCCTTGCACGGCATCCTGGCAAGCATCCTGATGCACTACCGGCCTTCCGACGTGCGCCTCCTCATCGTCGACCCTAAAATGGTGGAGATGAACATTTACAACGGGCTGCCCCACCTCCTGCATCCGGTGACGAACGATCCGAAGGAAACCGTCCGCATGTTTCAGTATCTGGTCGAAGAAATGGAGCGGAGAAAGGAACTCCTCAAGGAGAGCGGCGTAAAAAACATAGAGAGCTACAATTCGAAGGCGGCGATGGACGGCCGGTTGAAGCGGGATAACGAGAAGCTGCCCTATATCATCCTGGTGATCGACGAGCTCGGCGATCTGATACTCAGCAAGGGAGTGGACATGGAGTCGCTCCTCTCCAAATTGTCGAACATGGCCCGCGCGGTGGGGATCCATATGGTTGTGGCGACCCAGCGCCCCTCCGTCGACGTCATCGTCGGCAAGACCAAGGCAAACTTTCCGACGAGGATCGCATTTCGCGTGGCCAGCAGAGTCGATTCCCGCACCATCCTCGACAGCATCGGAGCCGAAAAGCTGCTCGGTCGGGGGGACATGCTCTACATGGATGCAAAACACATCGAACCGATACGGCTGCATGGGGCGTATATCTCCGAAGCGGAAGTCGAACGCGTGATTTCCCACTGGAAGAGCTATCGCTTCGAACCTGCCACCCTTGAAGTATCGAAGGAAAAAACTTCCAGCTCGTGGGACGACATGGAGGAAGATCCGCTCTACGAAGAAGCGAAGCAGGTCGTGCTGCATTACCGCCAGGGATCGACCTCGTTGCTGCAGAGAAGGCTGCACATCGGGTACGCAAGAGCGGCGCGCCTCCTCGACATGCACGGTCGACATGGAAGCCGCGATCGCGTTGCTCCGCCGCGCGGGGCACTCCATCGCGGACGATCCCCGCGCAGCCGATGTTTTGCTGGTGAACTCCTGCTCGTTTCTGGAATCTGCATGGGCGGAAACGCTCGAAGAAGTGGACGCGCTCGCCGAACTCAAGAAGGGAGCACGACGCGCGAAGCTCGTGCTCATGGGCTGCCTGCCGGCGCACCGGAACGAGGATTTCGAACACACGCTGCCCGATGTCGATTTGTTTCTCCCTCCGGGGAGGCACGGATCGCTCCCGGCCGTGCTCCGGTCGTGGGAAGAGGGCGGCTCCGCCGTGCCGGCGGCCGGGACGCCGGAGCAGGGAGAGCCGGATCCTTTCGCGGGCTTTGAAGGCCGTTCGGTTCTCACGCCTTCCCACACGGCGTATGTCAAGATTGGAGAGGGATGCGGCCACGCGTGTGAATTTTGCGCCATACCGGCGATAAAGGGCCCGCCGGTCTGGAGGGATCCGTCATCCATTCTTCGAGAAGTCGAGGGCATGGTCGCCGCCGGGGTCCGGGAGGCCACGTTGATCGCCCAGGATCCGGCGGGATCGAGTGGATTCGCGCCCTGTATCTGCATCCGTTGTCGATTCGAACGGAGGATCTCGCCCGGATATTCGAGATTCCCAACGTCTGCCGCTATCTGGATGTTCCCGTGCAGCATGCGTCGAACGGCATTCTCGCCCGCATGAAGCGCGGATATACGAAGGAGCGTATCGAGCGCCTTTTGGACGACGTCAGGGAGTCTGTTCCGGATATCGTGCTGAGGAGCGAGGTCATCGTCGGCTATCCGGGAGAAACCGAGGAAGAGTTCGAAGAACTGAAGGAGTTCATCACGAGGGCCCGGTTTGCGACGCTGGGAATATTCTCTTATTCGCCCGAACCTGGAACGCCGGCCCGCGATCGCGCGGATCAGGTTTCTCCGGGCGTGAAGGCGGAGCGGTTCTCGGAACTCCTCTCCCTGCACGAGTCGCTTGCGTTCGGCATCCATTCGGAGATGATCGGCAGAACGACGCCGGTTCTCGTGGACAGAAAGCTGGATGAAGACGCGTGGGAAGGCGGGTACCGTTTCGCCGGCCGCTATTACGGGCAGGCATTCGAAATCGACGGGGAGGTCATGCTGCGGGGCGACGATATCCGGATCGGGCGGTTCGTGCCCGCCCGGATCGTTGATGCCGCCGTGTACGACCTGATGGGCGAAGCGGGGAAAATTTCTTGACCTTCGCCGCCGGATAAGGTATCGATAAACAATCTCTTGCCCAGGAGGCAGAATGCTCAAGAGCCTCGGATTTTTCATCGCGTTTGCCGCCGCACTGATTTCCGCCGGAGCCGCCGGTGTGCGTGCGGAAGAACCCCGGGTCGCGGGGAACCTCGAAGTCGTCACGAAACTCACCTTGGAAATCGCCGCCGAACTCCGTGCCGCGTTCCCCGGGAACGCCGCGGAACGGGGCGTGTATCTCCACATGGAGGCGGACGACGAGAAGTATCAGGTCATGCGGAGCGTCATCACATCCTCCCTGGCCGATAACGGTTTCAAGGTATATGCATCGGAGAAGACGCCGGCCGCGGAAACGCCGGAGAGCACCGCCGTCGAACCGCTGAGACCGCCGATGCGTCTGGAGATCCGCGCACTCGAATTCGCGATACGGTACCCGAGAATCTATCGCAGTTTTTTGATTGGGGGAAAGAGAGTCGAACGCGATGCGAGCGTCGCCATATCCGCCACCCTCGTGAATCCGGAGGACGGTTCCGTTATCTGGGTCAAGGAAATGAAAAGAACATTCCATGACCGGTTTTCTTTTCGGATGCTATCCGAGGTGGAAAACGATCTGTTCGCCTTCACAAAACCCGA
>JACQXT010000182.1 GCA_016208665.1 Chitinivibrionia bacterium
CCGTGCTCGTGCTGTCGCGCCTCGGCATTACTCCCGGCCAGGTGCATCCTTCGGCGGGAGGAGGGAACCCGGAGGGAGCGGCATACACCTTTCCGCCGCGCATCGGGCTTGCGGGATTTCTCGGATGCCTGTATATCGGCTGTTTCGAAATGGGCGTCACCTTCGTCCTGTGGATGAAGGCGCTGAGCCTCACCGAACGGACGGCGCAGGTGAGCAATCTCATTCTCCTGTCCCCGTTCATATCACTGATCTTTATCCGGTTCGTGGTCGGTGAACACATTATGCTCTCATCGATGGCCGGCCTTGTCCTCATTGTGGCAGGAGTCTTGATCCAGCGAAGCGTGAAGTAGCCCGGGCGTGAAGGCCAGGCGGTTGGCGAACCGTTCGCGCGGAGCGGGGGCCCCATCGGCGCCACCCGCGCTTTCTCATGCACTTGCGCCGGCCGGCCGCCGCATCCGATTCGACTGGATTCATTATCATGATCCTGGTATCATCTGCGGGTCATGAAAGTATTCCTGATCGCGGCATTGCTGGCGGCCGCGCTCGCGCCCGCCGACCTCTACCGCTCCCTGCCGTCCGTTCTCAAGGGTTGGAAGGCTGCGGGAGACGACGAGGTATTCGACCGGAAGACGCTCTACCGGCACATCAACGGCGGCGCCGAGCTCTACCTCACCTTCGACTTCAGGGAAGTGCTGGTCAGGCGCTTCGAGCATCCGGAGAAACCCGGCATGCTTCTCGAAGTGTTCGACATGGGCAACTCCGCCGACGCATTCGGCGTATTTTCGTGCGAGCGCGACGGAGAGGAACTCGGAATCGGGCAGGGCTCCGAGTACGCAGGAGGGCTGCTGCGGTTCTGGAAAGACCGCTATTTCGTAGCGGTCACATCGCTCGGCGACGAGGAGCTCACGAAGCATGCCGTCGCGGCTCTCGGAACAATCGTCGCCGATTTGATTTCCTCCACGGGGGCGCTCCCCCCGCTCATCGACCGCCTCCCCCGCGAATATCTGCAGGAAGCCTCGATACGGTACTTTCATGCCGCTCAATCGTTGAACAACATCTACTATCTCGCGAGCGAAAACATACTGCAGCTCGACAATGCCACCGAGTGCGTCTGCGCACGGTACGGTTCGGGAGAGGGCGCCGCGCTTCTGCTCGTCGTGCGCTATCCGGACGATCGCCGCGCGGCCGAGGCCGCCGAAACGTTTCTTGCGCAGTACGTTCCCGAAGCCCGCGAAACGGGATACGCGCGCATGGAGGACGGCACATGGACCGCCGTCGCGGCGCGGAGCCGGCTGGTATCGATCGTATTTGAATCGAGCAGCGCCGAAGAGGCGAACAGACTCGTATCGGGGGTGAACAACGATGAGTAATCCGCCGTACTTCGGCATGGTGACCCGCCGTGATTTTTTGAAAGGATCCGCATGCATCGCCGCCGGTCTGGCCCTCGGCCTGCCGGAGCGGGGATTGTCCGAGGAGAAACTGGCGCGCGTCGTCCTGGTGCGCCGCAAGAACGTCCTGAATGAACAGTCGAAAGTGAATCCGGACATAATCCATACCATGCTCGATGAAGCGGTGATGGCTCTCACCGATCGGGACGAACCGGCGAAAGCCTGGCAATCGCTCTTCAAGGCGGATGACACGGTCGGCATCAAGAGCAATTTCTGGAGATTCATGCCCACGCCCAAGGAACTGGAGGCCGCCATGCGAGCGGGCGTCGAGTCGGCGGGAGTCCCCGCCGGCAAGATCGCCGTGGACGATTGGGGGGTCCTCGAGAATCCGGTGTTCAAGGAAGCAACCGCCCTGATCAACGTCAGACCGCTCAGGACGCATTACTGGGCGGGTATCGGAGGCTGCCTGAAAAACTACATCATGTTCTCTCCAAACCCTCCGGACTATCACCCGGACAGCTGCGCCGATCTCGCGCTTCTCTGGCGCCTTCCCGCCGTGAGCGGAAAGACCAGATTGAATGTTCTCAGCGTCATCAAGCCGCTGTTCCACGGGCGCGGGCCGCACCATTACGACCAGAGATACCTCTGGTACTACGGCGGCCTCATCGCCGGCGTCGACCCGGTAGCCGTCGACGCAGTCGGTCTCGGCATCCTGCAAGCGAAGCGCGCCGAGTTTTTCCCGGAAAAGGAATCGTGGGAGACGCAGCCGAAGCACGTGATGATGGCGGACACCAGGCACAAGCTCGGCACGAGCGATCTGAACAAAATTAAACTCATCACGTTGGGGTGGGAAGAGGGGCGTTTGATTTAATCCGGCACTATCGAGCGCGGCGGCATCAAACACCGCGTCCGAAAACACATTCCATATTCACTGCAGCACAATTTTCCAAGGAGGAAATACCGTCATGACGATTACCAATCTCGATCCCGCACATCTCTGGAAGCACTTCGATGAAATCAGGAAGATTCCCCACTGCTCGGGCAACGAGGCAAAACTGGGAGACTATGTACTCGAGTTTGCAAAGAAGAGGAAGCTCGATGCGCAGCGGGACGAGAACGGCAATATCGTCGTGCGCGTGCCGGCGACTTCCGGCCACGAGCAGGCGCCCGTGGTGGTGTTGCAGGGGCACCTGGATATGGTAGGAGAGAAGAACAGCGATGTGGCTCACGACTTTACGAAGGACCCCATACAACTCCGGATGGACGGAGACTGGCTCATGGCGAAGGGGACCACCCTGGGCGCCGACAACGGCATCGGGCTCGCCGCCTCTCTGGCGATCGTCGATTCCAACGACGTGCTGCACGGTCCGCTCGAGCTTCTCTTCACCGTCGACGAGGAAGTGGGTCTCACCGGCGCAGGCAAGCTCGAGCCGACGTTTCTCAAGGGACGGATGCTGCTCAATCTGGACAGCGAGGAACTCGGAGCGGTCTACATCGGCTGTTCGGGCGGCGGGGATTCGACGATCCATCTTCCCATCGGCACCGCGCCCGCACCGGCCGGGACATCGGCCGTTACTGTGAAGGTGTCCGGCTTGAGAGGCGGACACTCGGGCATCGAGGCGGGAACAAGCGCAATGCCATACCCCGCGAGGCGGAAGCGGTCGTCGCAGTCAAGGAGACCGACCTCGAGACATTCGCGCGCGCCGTCAACAAGGAAATCGATAAGGTCAAGCAAGAGTTGGGCGGCGTCGATCCGGGACTGTCGGTGCATGTCGAGCCGGCGAAAGAGAGGCCGGGTCGTACCATGGACGCCGGCACGCAGAAGGCCGCCGTCAATATGCTGCTCGCCATGCCTCACGGAGTGGCTGCGATGAGCCACGCCGTTCCGGGACTGGTCGAGACCTCCAACAACCTGGCGACGGTCGCCACCTCGGCGGACAAGCTGACGATCGGCACGTCCTCACGGAGTTCCATCTCGAGCGCGCTGCAGGCGGTGCGAGACCGCATCCGCTCGGTCGGAGAACTGGCCGGCGCCTCCGTGGAGGAGAACAACCCGTACCCCGGCTGGAAACCGGATCCGAACTCGAAGCTCCTCGGCATCGTCAAGGACGCACATAAGAAACTATTCGGAAAGGAACCCGCCATAAAAGCGATTCATGCGGGACTCGAATGCGGGATCATCGGCGAGAAATTTTCCGGAATGGAAATGGTCTCCTTCGGGCCGCACATAGAGCATCCCCACTCGCCCGAAGAGCGCGTGAATATTCCGTCGGTGGGGAAGTTCTGGAACCTGCTCCGCGCCGTCGTGGCCGAACTGGCGCAGCGATAATCGCCTGCAGGGCGAGGGGTTTTTTGCGCGCAGGTGGCGCCGATGGGGAGGCCGGCCGGTCGCTCTCGAAAGGCACTTTGTGCAGTAAAATAGTGCCTTTTGCCATGTTTCCGAGCCGTTGAGTTAGATTCTGCCATGTAATTTGCCGCCCACATCCCCCAGTGCCGCGGGGAGTGCTCCTGCGCGGTTTTCTGCGCCACAACTTCATATAAACAACCTGTTGATAATTAATAAGTTGGGAAGTAAGCCGCCTTCCTCTTTGCCCGCTCCGCAGCCTTGCTCTCCGGTGGCACATGATATGCAAACAATGCATCTCGGTGATGCTATGGATATGCATATGAAAAATAAGGGATTTAACCTCGTCGAGTTGATGGTCTCCATCGTCATTCTCGGCATTGTTCTCGCGATGTCGCTTCCTGCCTTCGGCCGCTTCGTCCACACATGGCGCTTGAAAGGATCGGCGGATCAGCTCTCCACGGCTCTTCGCACGGCACGGAGCGCCGCCGTCATGAAGCACACCAATGCGGTGTTCCAGATCGATCTGAACCGGAACGAGTATTTCTTCTACGAAGATCTCAATGGAAACGGTTCCAGGGAATCCGCCGAATACCGCAGCGCGACGTACGAACTTGCAAACGGCATTTCCTTCCAGGGGCTTACTCTCCCCAGCGCTATCATCACATTCGGGCCCAAAGGAAACACTTCCTCGAGCGGCACCATCACCCTGCAGGATCTCGGCAGCAGGACGCGGGCCGTCCGTATCTTCGGGGGCACCGGCACAATCTCGTTGGACTAGAACAAGGAGGAAGCTCTCCATGGGGAATTCACAAAAAGGCGCGGGCCTCGTTGAAATATTGATCGCGATACTCATTTTCTCGCTCGGCATCAGCCTCGCCATGCGCATGCTGCCGGACAGCAACATGGCGACGACGCAAGGGCGCAATCTCACCAAGGCGACCAACCTCGCGCAGGAAAAAGTCGAGGAACTGATGAGCGTTGCTTATTCCGACGCCGATCTTGCCGCGGGGACGCATGTCGATCCGGCCAATCCGCTCGACCATCATTTCACGAGATCCTGGATGGTTGCGGACAATGCTCCGCTGCAAGGGATGAAAATGGTCGAGGTGACGGTTTCTTTTCAGACGGGCAAAACAGACAGTTCTTCAACGCTCACCACGTACATTACGTCAAGGCGGTGATCCCGGATGGTACGCAAGAATCGAACACACAGCAGAGGATTCACGCTCGTTGAGATGCTGTTCAGCATGATGATCATCGGTGTCGTCCTGCTCGCATTCGTCGGCATCTTTTCGCTCTACCAGAAGAGCTCCTCGCAGACCCATCAATTCACCGATGCCCAACAGAATGCGCGGGTGGCGCTGGATTACATAACGGACTACCTGCGGCAGGCGGGAGCGTCGACGGATTATGTCCGCGGCCAGCAATTCATCGTTCATGCGGCCCCGTACCAGGTTGCATTCAATGCGGATATCGACAACGGACAGACCATCGACGGTCTGGGGGCGTTGAGCGCAATCGACCGGGCCTCCTCGCCGAATACGGTTCCGTCGTCGGGCACGGTGATCTATGCGCCGGCCCGCGACTATCTCTCGGGAGCGGAGACGTACGTGCTCACGCTCGATTCGAACGACGACGGCGTTGTCGCGGGAGACGATCGCGGCGACGATTCCGGCGAAGGCAGCCTGAACACGAACCTGTTCGTGCTGAAAAAGATGACCTATGGATTCAACGGCTCCAGCGCGAATGACGTGCGCGATGCGGACCTGGCGCTGGTCCGGGGTCCCGTGGCCTTCACCGACGGACACCTTCCGCAGCCGCTGTTCCAGTACTTCTATGATCAGGACAACGACCTGGCCACTCCGCACCTTCTCTGGGGCGACAGCGACGGAAATGCCGCTCTCAGCAACACCGATATCGGCGGCCTCGGCCCCAAGCCGGAATCGCTTCTGAGCTGCATCCGCAAGGTGAAGATCACTGTTACCAGCGAGTCAGACCAGTACAACAAGAAGTTTCAGGACAACAATGGATTCCTCCATCTCACAATGAATTCGGAAGTGTACGTCAGGAACTCGAAACGATCGAATTCGGTCATCTACGGGATAGTTTTTCACGATGCCAATACGGACGCTGTGTTCGACGTGGGCGAGACCGGCA
>JACQXT010000183.1 GCA_016208665.1 Chitinivibrionia bacterium
CCAGTGATGGTAACGGAGGTCATTCGGTTGCTGCTTCATCAGGAATCCAAGCTCGTGCTGGACGGCACCGTCGGCTGCGGGGGGCATGCCGAAGCCGTACTCGATGCGGATCCTCGCGTGGCGCTCATCGGCATAGACCGCGACGAGACGGCGCTCGAGGAGGCGCGGAACCGCCTGCGGCGTTTCGGCGGGAGGGTCTCGCTCGAGAAGGGATCGTATGCGGACCTCGAATCGATACTGGGCCGGCCGGGAGGCGGCATGAAGCTGGACGGCATTCTCCTCGACCTGGGCCTCTCGACGCTGCAGCTCGCTGATTCCGCGCGCGGATTCAGCCACCAAACAGACGGACCGCTCGACATGAGGATGGGAGGCGACGGTCCGACCGCGCGGCAGGTGATCGCCCAATCGAGCGTCGAAGCGCTCGCCGAAGCGATCGGGACATACGGGGAAGTCCGAAGATCCAGGGCGATCGCCCGAGCAATCAAGGAAGCGCACCGGGAAGGAGCCATGGAGACGACGTTCGATCTGAGGAACGCCGTCGAACGCGCGCTGGGCCACGCTGCGGCGCCGTCGACGCTGAGCCAGGTGTTTCAAGCGATACGCATACTCGTCAACCGGGAGTTGGCCAACATCAGGGCGTTCCTGGAGGATGTGTTCGGATATGTGAATCGCGGAGCCAGGATGGTATTCATCAGCTATCACTCGCTCGAGGACAGGGAAATCAAACAATTCATGCGGCGCGAAAGCGCCGGTTGCCTGTGCCCTCCGGCGGCGCCGGCGTGCGTGTGCAATCACACGGCGGCCATCGCGAGCCTGACGAAACGGGCCGTGCGGCCGCCCAAAGACGAAATTGCACGGAATCCGCGCGCGCGGAGCGCTCGTTTGAGAGCCGCGCAAGTACTGTGAGGTGATTATCGTGAGTTCCTATTTTCATTCGAACATGTACAAAGAATTCACCAGACTGCTGATAACGGTTATCCGAGGAAATGCCAGCATGCGCACCGTGATCCTGATGTGCGGCGCTTCGGTGATCGTGATTCTCGCGTACGTATCGACGCAGATCTATTCCGCGAAACTGCTCGATGCCGTGCTCGCGTTGAAGCAGGAGAAGGTGCTTCTCCAGGAAACGGTGAACGATTTGACCGGCGTACAGGCATCGCTGTCGTCCAGAGCCAAGGTGATCGGCTACTGCGAAGAGAAGCTCGGCATGACCAAGGCCCCCGATGAAGCGGTCATCAGGGTTGCGGTCGAAGAGAGGGCGCACGACGCGCCGGAGTTCGCGCGCATACCGGAGAACGATGAACGATCCCGGACGCACGTCGCAATACGCACAACTAACGACAAGGTTATGCTGAAATGAGAGCACGGAGAAGTAGCCTCCGACTCCACATAATCGGTGTGATTTTTGCGATCATTACATGCATCCTATGGGCCCGGTTGATACGCATTCAGGTTGTCTCCCACGCCTTCTATGAGAAACAAGCGCGAGAACAGTGGACCGGCAAGCGGGTCATCGAACCCGTGCGGGGCGCGATCTACGACCGCAACGGCCGTCCCCTCGCCCTGAGCTCCCGCTCGTATTCGATCTCGCTGAATCCCGCTGAGGCCCAGAAAAATTCCAAAGAGGTCATTGCAGCGGTCGCCCGCATCGCCAGGGTCGGCAAGGCGGCGGTGAAGCAGAAACTGCATTCCACCTCGAAGTTCGAGTACGTAGTTCGCAAATGCAACCTGACCGAAGCGGAGGCCGAGGAACTGCGGGGACTCGCGGGAGTCGGACTGCATCCGGAACCCGACCGGACATATCCTTTCGGATCGGTCGCGAACAAGATAGTCGGATTCTTCGGCGTCGACGGCAAGGGAATGGCGGGAATGGAGGCCGCGTTCGAAACGGAATTGCGGGGGCAGCCCGGCTGGGAGCGCGTCATCCTCGACGGACGGTACCGGGTGCACGGCTACGATATGTATCCGAACCAGAAGCCGGTCGATGGGAACGGCATCATGCTCACGATCGATACGGCAATCCAGGAGATCGCCGAAATCGAATTGAGCAGGGGCACGAACCGCTTCGGGGCGTGCTGGGGAACCGCCATCGTGATGGATTGCGCAACGGGTGAAATCCTCGCGCTCGCTGAATATCCCTCTCCTTCGTCGCGTTCGTTCTCGTCGATGGTCGACTCCCTCTGGACCGTCCGGTCGGTGAGCTGCGTATACGAACCGGGCTCGACCTTCAAGCTGGTGACGGCGGCGGCGCTCCTGGAAACCGGATCGGTGAAACCGTCCGACGTGTTTTTTGCCGAGAACGGATCATACAACATGAAATTCGCCAGGATATCCGACGCCCATCCGTTCGGCTATCTGACGTTCCGGGAAGGATTCGTGCATTCCAGCAACATCGTCATGGCGAAGGCCACGCTCAACGTATCGCGCCGGGAGTTCTACAAGTTCGTGCGTTTGTTCGGATTCGGGGCCAAGACAGGCGTGGAGCTGAAGGGGGAATCGTCCGGAGACGTGCCGCCCGTCGAGAAGTGGTCGAAACGGTCGCTGGCGACCATGTCCTTCGGCCATGAGATTGCGGTTACGCCGATTCAAATGTTGAGCTGTTTCGCGGCGGTGGCCAACGACGGCATTCTCATGAAGCCGATGATCGTGAAGGCGATTCTGGATCCCCAAGGGACGATCGTGAGGGAGAAGACGCCGGTAAAGATCAGAAACGTGATATCCAAGCAAACGGCCCGCACGCTGCAATCCTTTTGCCGGGACGTCGTCAAGGATGGGACCGCAACCGGCGCCGACATAAGCTGGCTCGAAGTGAGCGGCAAGACGGGCACCGGGCAGAAGGTGTCGCCGCTCGGCGGGTATCTGCCGGGCAAGTATTCGGCGAGTTTTATCGGATTCATTCCCGCGCAGAATCCGAGAATCGCGTGCCTGGTGATGCTCGATGAGCCCGATTTTGCGTACCGGTTCGGAGGGCTTTCGGCGGCCCTGATTTTCGCCGACATCGCAAGGGACATGGCGATTTCGACGGATGTATTTGATGATGTGCCGGCATCGAACGTCGTGAGGGAAACGGCTGGCGGCGCGGAGCGCGCGGCGACGCCGAATTTCATCCGCATGAACGTGTCGGCGGCCATGGCGCGAGGCAAGGAACTCGATGTCGCGGTGATGTGCGATGTCGATGAAGGGAGCATCATCGCGCAAGATCCGGACCCCGATGTGCCGGCGGAGCGGGATCGCCCCGTGAGGGTGTATGTCGGGGTCCCCGCGGATACTTCCACGGTGGAGGCGCCCGACCTGCTGGGGATGTCCCTCAGGGAAGCGAAGAAGCACATCATCGGGCTCGGCTGCACTCCGTCGATTCTCGGAAGCGGCGTCGTCGTTTCTCAGGTCCCGCCGCCGGGAGAACCGCTCGAATCCGGCGTCGTGCAGCTCAAGTGCGCCGAGGCGCAACCGCCTCAGGAAGAGGATACGGATAGCGATCAGGGTAAGAATCAAGATCAGGATACTAAGAAGAAGAATCAGAAGAGCAAACAGACGCACAAGCAGACACAGAAGAACAAGCAAACGAACAAACCGGCGGGAAAACAGAAACAGACGCGGTGATCATGGTCACGGTGGACGACATGAAACTCAGCACCCTGCTCGATGCGATTGAAACACGGGAACGAACCGGCCCTGCGGATGTGGAAATTACGGGCATCGCAACGAACTCGAGGTCCGTGGACCGCGGGAGCCTGTTCGTCGCGCTCAAAGGGACAAGGACCGACGGACATATGTTCATCGATGAAGCGATCGCGCGGGGGGCGGCGGCCTGTGTGTGCGAAGTCCCGCCGCCGGCTGCGAGCGTGCCCTGCGCGGTCGTGGATGACTCCTCAAAGGCGCTGGCCGCGCTCGCGGCGCGGTTCTTCGGAAATCCCGCGGACGACCTCATGCTGTGCGGCGTCACGGGGACGAACGGGAAAACATCAACCGCGCATCTGCTTCGTTCGATATGCGAAGCATCGTCCTGGGGAGCTGTGGGAATCATCGGCACCATAGGACACGGGTCGGGCGGGTCGCTGGAACCTGCGACACATACGACGCCCGATCCGGTGAAGCTGCACGAGTTGTTCGCCGGTATGAAAAAGAATGGATGTCTCGGGGTGGTCATGGAGGTCAGTTCTCATGCAGTTCGGCAGCAACGAACCTGGGGATTGGAGTTTGTGGTTGGGATACTCACGAATGTCACCCGTGACCACCTCGACTTCCATAAAACGTTCGAGGATTACCGATCCGCGAAGCAGGAATTCTGTCTGTCGCTCGTGGATCGTACGAGAAAGCGAAATCCCGGATTTCTGGTGTACGGCGCCGACGACGTCAAGCGGGGGCTCGAGGCCGTTCG
>JACQXT010000184.1 GCA_016208665.1 Chitinivibrionia bacterium
ACGAGCGAGGGTTGGGTGCAGGCGGTCTTTCCGCTGGGCGCGTACAGGGATAGCGAGATTCTGATTCGTTTCCATTACATCACCGACGGCTCCGTGTACGGGCAAGGATTCTACGTCGATCTCATCAATCATGCGCCGGTCTTCGATGCCGTCTCGGTCGCCGCTTCCGCGGTTCAGGATACGTTCCTCGCGTTGATCCCGTCGGAAACCGGCCGGTATACGTACGCGGTGCGGGCTCGCGACGCCGACGGACACATGAGCCTGTGGAGCAATTTCGCCGCCTGCACGGTCGACCAAATCGTCGGCGCGAGCGGCGCGCCGGTCCTCGCCCATCGGCTCGGCCAGAACTATCCCAATCCGTTCAATCCCGCCACGACTATTCCCTATTCGGTTGGAGGCTCCCCCGGCTCCCCCGGCTCCCCCGGCTCCCCCGGCGCCTCCGTCGATGTTTCGCTTTCCGTCTATACGGTTGAAGGGAAGCTCGTCTCGAACCTGGTGCATGAATCGAAGGAGCCGGGAATCTACCGGGCCCGCTGGAACGGCGCCGACGCCGCGGGAAGAGAGATGTCGAGCGGCGTCTATTTCGCGCGTCTTTGCATTAACGGCGCGCATCAGTCCGCGAAGAAAATCGTTCTCCTGAAATAACGCGGGCGCGGGTGAGGAAACCGCTCGTGATTCGCGCCAAGCAAGCAAGCGCGGGTGGCGCCGATGGGGCCCCCGCCGCCGCAAAAAAGTCTTGCATTGCTTTCGGCCCTGCACGTATATATCGGACGTGTCGACTCATCCCCACGGAAAGGGCTGGTCCCGGTATGAAGAAAGTGCTCGTTCTCTCGATCCTGATCACGGCCCTGATCGTATACGTCGCTAGAAAGCCGCTGCTCCGCGATCCGAACGCGGACATCGCGATAATCCACGATGCATCGGTCGCCCCCGAACACCCCGGGATGTTTTCACGCCTGGGGGATGCGGCGCTGCCTCCCGAGTCGGCAGTGGTCACGGAGGGCGCCATCGCGAAAAGAAGCTCATTTTTCGTCGAGATGCGCAAGAGCGGCCTGTCTCCCACGGACATCGATGAAGTGGTGCGCGCAACCCGCGGGACGTTCGACCTCAAGAGCGTCACGCCGGGGCAGAAGTACGCCATCTATTCCGGCCTAGACGGGAGAATCGACAGCCTCCAATACTGCATCAGCCATGAGAAGATATTGAGGATCAGGCGATGGAACGACACGTACACCGCGTCGATCGATACGCTTCCCTACCGCGTGATCCAGGAGGTGGCCAGCGGAACCATCGAGCACTCCCTGTTCGCCTCGCTGAAGAAGGTCGGCGCCGATGAGGAGCTTGCGGTATCGCTCTCGGTTATTTTCGGATGGGTCATCGATTTCTTCAAGGATATCCATCCGGGGGATACGTACACGATTTTGTACGAGAAGAAAGTGTACGAGGACGGAGTCGAAGCGCTCGGAGACATCGAAGCCGCGAGGATAACCGCCCAAGGCCAGCCCTTCAACGCCGTCAGATTCAAGACCGGCCACGCCGGCTGGAACTATTACGACCTCGCCGGCAACTCCCTGCAAAAGGCGCTGCTCAGGGCTCCGCTCAAGTTTTCGCGCATCTCGTCCAGCTTCAAGGCGCGGAGGCTTCATCCGGTCACGGGGAGGTACGCTCCTCACCGCGGCATCGACTACGCCGCCCCGTACGGCACGCCCGTCCACTCGACCGGGGACGGCGCGGTCGCCACGGCATCGAGGGACGCCTCCAACGGCAATTACATCAAGATCCGCCACAACAGATCGTATATGACCTGCTATCTCCACCTCTCCCGCTTCGCCAAGGGAATCAGACAGGGGGTCCGCGTGAAACAGGGCCAGCTCATCGGCTACGTCGGCTCGACGGGCCTGTCCACGGGACCGCACCTGGATTACCGGATCGCCGTGAACGGGACGTTCGTCAATCCGGCAACCGTCAAGCTGCCCTCGAAGGAGCCCGTCCCCGCATCGGAGATGAAGCTCTTCGAGAAAGAGAGAGATGTCGCGCTGAGTCTCCTTATGGAAGGCGCCGGTGAGGGCTCGCCGGGGAAAACCATGCTGGTGGAAAAACCCGTTCCCAACAAGAACGAGAAAATGCGCGATTCCTTCTAAACTCCCGCTTATGAGACGATGATCCGCGCGGATTGCTCCGGCACGACCGATCCTATGATGGAAACGCCCGGGCAGCGCGGCTCGAGCCACTCGAGCAATCGCCGGCCCCGCGTCTCGTCGACGGCGATCAAGAGCCCTCCCGACGTTTGCGGATCGAAGAGCAAGGCGAGGAGATGTTCGTCGAATCCCGCCGGCATGTCCGCCTTGCCGTTCAGGAAAAGCCGGTTCGTCCTGCCCCCGCCCGTCAGGTGGCCGGCGCGGGCAAGCTCGAGGGAGCCTTCCATCAGCGGAACAAGCGCGGACTCGATCCGCACGGAGACCCCGCTCGCTTCCGCGAGTTCGAGCGCATGCCCCAGGAGGCCGAACCCGGTGATATCGGTGCAAGCCGACGCGCCGTGCGACACCATGCCCTCCGATGCGGCGTCGTTGAGCCGGGTCATGATATCGACGAGTTTCCCGGTGGCCGCTTCTCCGAGAACCCCGGCCCTCAGCGCCGTCGTGAGAACACCGGAGCCGATCGGTTTCGTCAACATGAGCACGTCTCCGGGGCGCGCACCTGCGTTGGTCACCATCCGGGACGGATCCACGATTCCCGTCACCGACAAGCCGTACTTGATTTCCTTGTCCCTCACCGTGTGGCCGCCCACAATCGCGACACCCGCCTGGTTCGCGACATGCGCCCCTCCTCTTAGAATATCCGCAAACACCGCATGATCCAACTCCCCTTCGGGGAACGCCGCGATGTTCATCGCGGTCAGCGGCTTTCCTCCCATCGCATACACGTCGCTCAAGGCGTTTGCGGCTGCAACCCTGCCGAAGTCGAAGGGATCGTCGACGACCGGCGGGAAGAAATCGAGCGTCTGGACCAGAGCCCTGTCCCGGTCCAGCAGATACACCCCGGCGTCGTCCGCCATATTGAGACCCACGAGCACGTTGGGGTCGGACTGCCGCGGAAACGTTTCGAGCATCGAGCGCAAGCCCGTTGCGCTGAATTTCGACGCTCAGCCTGCGCACGACGCGTATTGCGTCAATCGTATTTTCTTACCTGCATTCATTCCCGTCTCGCTCCATCCGCCGGATGCCCGGTCACTATGAAATACCTGAATACATCCCCTTCCTTCAGCACCAGCTTGATCGTATGGCCGGCGCTCGCACACCAAGCCGGCATATCGAACTCGACGGCGGGATCGTCGGCGATGACCTCGATCACACTGCCGCTTTCGACATTCCCCGCCGTCTCGGAGGTTCGGATGACCGGCAGGGGACAAAACAATCCTCTCGTATCCACGATAATATCGGGTTTCGGCGTCATGTCTACGGCAAATCCAGCAAGTTCAAGCCGGTGAAATCATCCCTCTTTCTCACGAGCTCGCCGGGGAGTTTCATGATATGCACTTCCAGCGTGGCGCTCACGACCGCGGAGAAGAGGTGGCCCGCCGTCGTCCTGTGGTGGGCGTCGGCCAGCGTCGCATGGAGATGGAGAACCGGCTTGCCCTCGAAGCGTCCCGTCGTGCCGCTGAGATTCGCCACTTCGCAGCTCTCTTCGATCAGCTGCCTGCTGTATTCCTTCGTATCCGGGTCGAAATAGCCGAGCGTGCACTGTCTCACCGCCCCGATGCCGTTGATCACGCCTGCCGCGATATCCACGTCGCCGGCGAAGCGGGTCAAGGTCTCCACCACTTCCTCCCCCCGCTCCAATTTCAGTATGTAGCTCGTGCCGAACGATGCGAACTTCATGAGCCTCCTTCCATCCTTGATCCCTTTCTCAAGCGGCCTTCGAATAAAGCCTGCCGCTCACCGCGAGCGCGACGTATCGCACCCGCAGCCGGAAGGAATACGGGCGGCCGAAAAATGCGGATATCCAGTGCTTCTGCGGAGCCGCAAGCTGCTTCATGAGCGCCACGGTGCGGGAAAATCTACTGCACTCGAGGAAGTAGAATTTCAGCGGATTGCATCGCTCGCCGCTTCGCCGGTGATCCACCGTATCGAGACGCCACGCGATCCTGAACACCTTGCTCTTCACGGCTCCGGGCGCAACCGGAAGCGCATGGGCGAACCCGATTCTCAACCGGCGCGCGGCATGGTCGAGCGCAAGGTAAAAGCTCGAATAGAAGCCCTGCTCGTCGAGTGTCCGCGCGATATAGTTCCAATCGACGGCGTTTCTCCCCTTCGTTATGAGCAATCCGATGTCCATCAGCGCGAGCAAATCCGTGAATCCCGATCTGATCCATTCCACGACGGCGCCGATGATCCGGTCCTCCTGCGACAACACGCCGATCGTTTCGCCGTCCGGAATCCGCGCGCCTCCCCGATTCCAGACGGGGATCTCGTGTTCGGGGGGTCCGATGTCGATCAGCCTGAACCGCAGCTTGACGGCGTCTCCCGACGAGTTTCTGAACACGCACGGAGAAAAGAATTGATAATAGGACAGCACGTCCTCGGGATTCTCGAGGGGAGGAGCGCCGGCGGGCCTGCAGAATCCCTGCCGGTTGAGGACGCTTTCGAGCCGCAGCCAGTCGCTTTCCCGCACCAGCAGCTCGATGCGGCGGATGTGCCTCATGCCGCTCGAGGGGTAGAGCGTCGATGCGGATACCACATCGCCCATGAACATGCAGGGTATCCCTTCGGCGGAGAAGGCTTCTCCGAGCCGGTCCGCGAGGACGGAGCGCTGGCGGCTCCGCCGCGCGTTCGCCCGCGCCATCCCCCGGAGGCGCTCCACCGCGATGTGGGACAGCCGGGGGCCGAGGGACAGCTTGTCGAGCGAATCGAGAACGATGGGAGCCAGGTGCTGAGCCTGGCACAGCGTGATGAGCTCCGTTTCGAAATCGCCTCCCGCGTGCGCCGGTACGCCGGGCGGGGGGCCCGAATCGAGCCTTATGAAATGGGCCAGCGTTTCCAGGAGAAAATCAATGGTACGCATGTCTCGTCGGCCGGATGGAGCGTCCTTGGGCGGCGCCGCGCTCAGTTGAGCGCCCGCTCCTGCTCCTTGTATTGCAATTCGTACAGCTTCTTGTATAACCCGTTCTTCGCAAGCAACGCCTGGTGTGTTCCCTCTTCCGCGATATTCCCTTTATGCAGGACGATGATCCTGTCCACATATCTGATCGTCGAGAGTCTGTGCGCGATGACCAGCGACGTCCTCCCCTGCATGAACTTCCTCAGCGCGTCCTGTATGAGAAATTCCGTCTCCGTCTCGACGCTGGATGTGGCTTCATCGAGAACCAGGACCCTCGGGTCGTAGACGAGCGCCCGCGCGAATGCGAGCAGCTGGCGTTCGCCCACGGACAGGGTGTTTCCCCGTTCGCCGACCTGCTCCCGGTATTTTCCGGGAAGCCTGAGGATGAATTTCTCCGCATTGATGAATCGGGCGACCTCCTGAATCTTCCGCTCGTCGATGTTCCCGTCGCCCAGGTTGATATTATACGCCACATCGCCGGAAAAGAGAAACACATCCTGCAGAACCGTCGCGACGTGTCTGCGAAGATCCGCCAGCGCGAAATCCCGGATGTCGACGCCGCCGATCAGGATTCTTCCGCTCGTGACGTCGTAGAATCTCGACAGCAGATTGATGATCGTCGTTTTCCCCGCTCCCGTATATCCGACGATCGCCACCTTCTCCCCCGCGCCGATCGTGAAGTCTATACCGTGCAGCACCTCTTCGCCCGGGTTATAGGAAAACCGCACTCCCTCGAACCTGATCTCGGCGGTCCTGCCGGGCATGGCAGCGGGCCGGGGCGGGCCGGCGATCTTCGGCCGCGTATCCAGCAGGCCGAATACGCGTTCCGAGGATGCCATGGCGGATTGCAGTATGTTGTATTTTTCGCTCAAGTCGCTGATGGGGCGGTAGAACCGCTGGGCGTATTGGATGAACGCGACCAGGGAACCGAAGGTGATCGCCCCCTCGATGACTCCGCCGCCGCCGAACCAGAGTATCAAGGCGATGGCGATGGAGCTCAGCAATTCCACCATGGGATAAAAGACCGCATACGCGAGAATGGAGCGTACATGGGCGCGGTAGAGTTTCCTGTTGAGGCCGGTGAACGTATCGAACTGCAGCCGCTCCCGGTTGAATAGCTGGATGACCGGCATGCCGGTCAGATTCTCCTGAAGGAACGTGTTGATCCGCGCGATGCGCTTGCGCACGCTCCCGTACGAGGTCCGCACGTACGCCCTGAAGAGCAGGGCGCACAGAAACAGGAGCGGCAGCACGATGAAGCTCAGGAGCGCCAGTTTGATGTTG
>JACQXT010000181.1 GCA_016208665.1 Chitinivibrionia bacterium
CACGTCGCTCGCCACTACGCCGAGGAGGCGGGCCGGGCGGTGCGCTTCACCCCGGCTGCCGTGGCGCTGCTCGCGGCGCAGGAGTGGCCGGGCAATGTGCGCGAGCTCGAGAATACCGTCGAGCGCACTGTGGTGCTCAGCAACCGCGGAGTGATCGACGCCGCGGACCTCAAGCTGCTGACGCTGGGATTGCCGGTCATCGCTACCGCGGCCGCCGAGGGGTTGCCCGGGACTGTGCATGACATTGAGCTGCGCATGCTGCGCGAGGCGCTCGAGGCGACCACCTGGCGCCAGGCGGCAGCTGCGCGCAAGCTGGGCATCACGCCGCGTCAGATCGGCTACCGGATGCGCAAGTACGGGTTGACGCCGCCGGGAAGCGGGGCATAACCCGCCTCCGTGCCATGCCCGTCCAGGCGGCTGGGCCCGGACGCTGCGGACTTCCACCGTGCTTGATAGGCTCAGCCGGCGGCGACACCCCTCCGCGCCACCCCTTCGCCAGCAGATGAACCAATCTCGTATTTAATCCGTCCTGGTTGGTCACACGAATGTCGCATCGCGACGTTCATGTCGCACCTACTCCGGAGCCTCGCCGCGGCCCGGGATGATGTTACCCTCTGATATCGCAAGGATAATCGCCGCTCGCGCGGTGTGGCACGACCATTGCTACTGTAGTTGCGCAGAGTGCTCGACCAATCAACAACGGACAATGGAGGTGACGCGATGCGACAGATTGCGATCTACGGCAAGGGCGGTATCGGCAAGTCCACGACGACTCAGAACCTCGTCGCGGGGCTCGTTGAAGCGGGCAAGAAGGTAATGATCATCGGCTGCGACCCGAAGGCGGACTCGACGCGGCTAATCCTCCACGCCAAGTCGCAGACCACGGTGATGGATCTGGCGCGCGAGCGCGGGAGCGTCGAGGATCTCCGGCTCGAGGATGTGCTGCAAATAGGCTACCGTGGCATCCGGTGCGCCGAGTCCGGCGGCCCGGAGCCCGGGGTCGGCTGCGCCGGTCGTGGGGTGATTACAGCCATCAACTTTCTCGAGGAGAATGGGGCCTACGGCAACGACCTGGATTTCATCTTCTACGACGTGCTCGGAGACGTGGTGTGCGGCGGCTTCGCGATGCCGATCCGCGAGAAGAAGGCCCAGGAGATCTACATCGTGACCTCGGGCGAGATGATGGCGATGTACGCCGCGAACAACATCTGCAAGGGAATCCTGAAGTACGCGATGAGCGGCGGCGTGCGCCTCGGCGGGCTGATCTGCAACTCGCGCAAGGTGGACAAGGAGCTGGAGCTGATCGCGGCACTCGCCGAGCGGCTCGGCACCCAGCTGATCCACTTCGTGCCGCGCGACAACGTGGTGCAGCGCGCTGAGCTCAAACGGATGACGGTGATCGAGTACGAGCCGGGCGCCGATCAGGCCGAAGAATACCGCCAACTGGCGCGCAAGATCTCGGAGAACCGCAACTTCGTGGTGCCGAAGCCGCTGACGATGGACGAGCTGGAAGAGCTGCTGATCACGTACGGGTTCATGGACGCGGAGGAGGCGAAGGCGTCATGAAGACCGCAGAATTCGTTCAGGACCTGCTGAAGCAGTACCCCGAGAAGACAGCGAGGAAGCGCGCGGGGCACATCGCGGTCAAGGAGACGACGACCGGCGAGTCGGGCGCCCCGAACTGCTCGACCTGCGCGGTGAAGTCCAACGTCAAGTCGATTCCCGGTGTGATGACCGCCCGCGGCTGCGCGTACGCCGGCTCCAAGGGCGTGGTCTGGGGCCCGATCCGCGACATGGTGCACCTCTCGCACGGCCCCGTCGGCTGCGGCTACTACTCGTGGAGCACGCGGCGCAACCTGGCGCAGGGCACGCCCGGCGTCGACAACTTCGTCCCCTTCCAGTTCACCTCCGACTACCAGGAGCGGGACATCGTCTACGGCGGGGCGCAGCGGCTCGAGATGATCGGCCGCGAGATCCGCGCGCTCTTCCCGCTCGCGAAGGGGATCTCGGTCCAGTCCGAGTGCCCGATCGGCCTGATCGGCGACGACATCGAGGCCAGCGCGAAGAAGATGCGCGACGAGCTGGGGATCGACGTGGTCCCGGTGCGCTGCGAGGGCTTCCGCGGCGTCTCGCAGTCGCTCGGCCACCACATCGCCAACGACGCGATCCGGGACCACGTGCTCGGCAAGGGGACGCTCCCCGACGCCGGCCCCTACGATGTCGCGATCATCGGCGACTACAACATCGGCGGCGACGCCTGGGCGAGCCGGAAGATCATCGAGGAGATGGGGCTGCGCGTGGTCTCGATGTGGTCCGGCGACGGCCAGCTCGAAACGATGAAGGTCACCCACCTCTCGAAGCTCAACCTGATCCACTGCTATCGTTCGATGAACTACATCGCGCGGCACATGGAGGAGGCCTACGGCATCCCGTGGATGGAGTACAACTTCTTCGGGCCGACGAAGATCGAGGCCTCGATCCGGGCGATCGCGGCGCGCTTCGACGACACGATCAAGGCCAACGCCGAGAGGGTCATCGCCAAGCACCGCGCGGAAATGGACGCGGTGATCGCGAAGTACCGCCCGCGCCTTGACGGCAGGTCGGTGATGCTCTACGTCGGCGGGCTGCGCCCCCGGCACGTGATCGGCGCCTACGAGGATTTGGGGATGCAGATCACCGGCACCGGCTACGAGTTCGGCCACGCCGACGACTACCAGCGCACGCTGCCGCTGCTCAAGGACGGCACGGTGATCTACGACGACGCCACAGAGCACGAGATGGAGGAGTTGGTCAAACACCTCAAGCCCGACCTCGTGGGCGCGGGGATCAAGGAGAAGTACGTCTTCCAGAAGATGGGCGTCCCTTTCCGGCAGATGCACTCCTGGGACTACTCCGGCCCCTACCACGGGTACGAGGGCTTCCCGATCTTCGCCCGCGACATGGACATGGCGGTCAACTCCCCCACCTGGAAGCTGGTGAAGGACCCCTTCGCCGCGTAGGGCCTGCCACCTGCGCTACCGAACGCCCGCCGCCGGCCGGCCACCCTCCCCGGCCGGAGGCGGGTGCCTTTGCAGGCGGTAGAAAATGGCCCATCTGCTGCGGTGCGCTCCTTACCACCTGCGAGCCCTGCGAGTGGGTGGAGCACTGCGGCGCACACCAGTGCGCCTCATTTCTCAGGACTCGCGTGCCTAGCATCTGGACCATTTTGAGGTGCCTGCACGTTCCGATTTCACTGCAGTGAGGCAGATCTGCGAGAAGGACAGGTATATCCATATTGACTATATTTATCATTGTGGCTATTTTGTGCCAATGGAGAAGCGGTCTCCGCACTACCGCCTCGCGGAAGTCCAACGGATGGTGGCTGACCCGGAGAGTCGCCCTTTTACGGTAGAGTAACGGCCTGCGAGGAAGATCGTCCCCCGGTCATTCAGTTCAAAGCCAGGTAAGGAGGCAACCATGGGATGCCCGGCATGCGGCAACTCCGCGATGGTGGCGAAGGAGTGCGACGAGACCCTGACCTACGGCGGGCAGTCACTGACTCTGCACGGGATGCGCGGTGATTTTTGCACCGCCTGCGGCGAAGGAACCTGGGATCCCTTGAGCTACCGGCGCTATACGGAGGCGCAGGCGTCCCTCATCCGTACCGTGAAAGGTGACGTGAGCGCCGACATCCGCCGCATTCGCAAGAGCCTGAATCTCACCCAGACCGAACTCGCCGGGATCTTCGGCGTCGGCAAAGTGGCGTTCTCCCGCTATGAACGCGGCGAAACCCGTCCCCCCGCGCCCCTGGTGAAGCTCCTCCGGCTGGTGGAGCGCCATCCCGAGCTCCTGAAAGAGATGGCGGAGGTGTAGCGTGAATATTTCGAGCCGGGCCTCGCCGCTTTCTGCGTGCAGGTTCTGCGCGTGAGAGCAAGCCGGCGGATTAAAAGCCAGAGAGGAAACCGTAGACCTTGCCCTTCGGCATCTCCTTCACCCGCCGGAAGAAATCAGTCTCCGTGATTTGGGTCGGCCACTCGAGCCTGACGGAAAGGAGGAACCCCCCGTCTTCCGGCAGGGGCTTGGCCTGTATCGCCTGGAGTTGGATCAAGTAGTTGAGGTCCCGAATCAGCGCCTTGTGCGGGTTTTTCAGTGCGTAGAAATGCCGCGTTCTGGTCGTGAGATCCATAAGGGTTATCTCGTCCACATCAAGCATCAGATTCAGAATCTGAAGGTGGCGCCCCGACATCACGCGCTTCCGCGGTGAGCGCAACCGCCCGAAGAGGTCCGTCATGGTGTTTCGGTAAAGGGCCTTTTCGACCTGTCTACGGATTTCGCCGAACAGCAGGCGGCACTGGCTTTCGATGCCCTTGAGCGCAAATTTCAGGAAGGGGGTGAGATCGTGATTCCGCCCCCGGGTCTCGCTCAGCGCGGCCAGATAGTGGGGTTTGTTCTCGTAGTAGTAGTTCGACATTGCGATGAAGAGCGTGTCCCGCAGGCCCGTTCGCTGAAGCATCATGGCCTCCAGCGCACGCGCAGTGCGTCCATTCCCGTCCAGAAACGGATGCATGGCAGCGAAGTGATAATGCAAGGCCAGCGCCTGCACGAGCGGATCATGCGACAGATAGTCCGATTGCGCGGCCATGGCAAGCGAGCGCAAGGCTTCCGCGCAAGCCTGACCACCCTCGACGCCTCGATGCCGAGGCGAACCGAAGGTGACGTTTTCATCCCTCCCCCGAACCTTTCCAGGCGAGCAATGGTCGTCGTCACAGCCAGTCACCATGCGGCGATGAATCTCAAGGATCAGGTGTTCATCGACGGGGCGGTCGGCCTGCAGTTGCGCTATCCAGCGGTACGTCGCGACCGCGGCCGCAGCCTGCCGCTGCGATCGCGTTTCCAACTGCGCCGGACTTTCACGCAGCGCCACGTCCAATTCCCGTTCTGTAAACTCAGCACCTTCGATGCGTGACGTGCCGGCCACCTCGCGCTTGAGCTGAACTCGCTGGAGTTCGTCCGCCCAACTTCGCTGGTAGGGGATCTGAGTCAGCGCGATCATCGCCGCCTTGGCGGCCAGAAGCTCACCTTGGACAGCCAAAGAATCATACGAGATCCACTGCCGCGGCAGCTCATAGCGAATAGTCATTGCTTCACTATTTCAAAGTTCGTTTCCGAAGTCAATTCCGCTGCCTGATTGGCAACTATTCGTTATTATAGCGATTCATAAAGTAAAAATCATGCATAAGGTACTGTCATTTCCTGTTCATTTCCTGCTCGTTTCCCATTTGTTGCATTTCTCAAGGAGTTTGCTTCAGGGTTCGCCTCGACTACCCTCTTAGCACCCTTACTAGTACCTCTACTTGGAGGTAATTACCTCATCCCCGACCACCTGGCGGCCGGTCCCCGGCCCACGCAGGCAACCTGAGCCGCAGTACCCGCCGGATCAATTCGCGGCTCACCCCGGGGCAATCCCGCTCCAAATCGACGTCCTTTTCCTTTTAGTGCCCGGCATCGGCAATCCGACCCCGTGCTATTCGATGAAGATGCTGGATCGTTTCCTTGGAAACCACCAGGAATGCGGCATTGACGCTATGTCCGTTTAGACATATATTCGTGGCTGATGAAACGAGCTGGAAAACCGTTGGTATGGTTGCATGGCGAGATCCGCACACCTCCGCTATCACAGACTGCGCGGATCGAGGTGGGGATTCTCCTTCGTCGCCTGCAGGAAGGGTCGCCAATCGGGATGCCTCATGCGCGGCCCATGCCGATAATCGGGCCGCGTTGCTTGGAGTTACGGATTGTTGATGCCGACGCCACGTGGCGAATCATGCTCCGGTCCGATCCGGATGCAATCGTCATCCTTGAAGTTTTCCAGAAGAAGACCAGGGCGACACCCCGCGGAGTCATCGAATCCTGTCGACGTAGACTGAAGGAGTACGACAATGCATGAAGACAAGGCAAAGCGCCTGGAAGCGAAGGGGTGGAAAGTCGGGAGCGTTGGGGACTTCCTGGGGCTGACCGCCGACGAGGAAGCCTTCGTGGAACTAAAGCTGCGGCTGGCCGGTGGTCTTCGGGAGCGCCGGTTGCTCTGTCGGCTTTCCCAGGTGCAGCTCGCTCGGGCAGTGCGTTCGAGCCAGTCGCGGGTCGCAAAAATGGAAGCTGGGGATCCGTCGGTCTCCGTGGATCTCCTGGTCCGATCTCTCCTTGCACTCGGCGCCTCGCCGCGAGATCTCGCTCGGCTCATAGCCGGCAAGAAGGGCATCGCCGCCTGACAGCGACAACATTAGCCGCCGAGAAACTCGTTCAACCGCCGGGCGACGGATTCCCTGCGACGCTGGAGAAACGCTTTGTAGCCATCGACGCCCAGAAGTTCGGGGTCCGTAGGGATGGATTGCGCCTCAAACGCCGCAAGTCCCGACTTCTCAATCATCGGCGGGAAGTAATGGCTCGGCGGCTTGTCGCTGATCTGGCGGTTGGTCTTCCCAGCGATGAAGCACAGATTGGCGATGTCGTCCGCTTCCCGGCCCGCTCGAGGACATCCATCCGGTAGACGTACTTGCGAATGCCGCGGAGCTTCGCCAAGCGCTGGCTATAGCGCTCGAAGTTGGGATCGTCGAACCCGCCCACCCCGGCACGCTTGAGGAAGGGTGCATCACTGTCTGACTTGAACACCTCAGTGACCTTGACCCACTGCGGCAACTGGCTCAACTTGCGCGTGGCCACCACAAAGGTCATGCGATCGAAACGCTTCTGAAGCTCGTCCTCGCTCGAATCCGCCTCGTCCTCGGTGAGATGTTCGTCCTCGTCCTCTTCAGCGCCATCCTCGTCCACCTCGGTAACGACGGTTGGTTTGTCGGGATGGTCGAGATTGAAGAGCAGTTCAATCGGCCTCTTGCGGCCACAGACCTTGACCGCTTCGCCCCGAATTACCGCCCAGAGCGACGTGAGCCTTTGTTGGCCATCGAGCAGCAGCCGGGTGCTTTGGTAAGGATTCGCTTGTTGAGCGACAGCCATATCCTGCAGTGGAACGTCCTCGTCGGTGTCCCAGAGCAGGATCGCTCCCGAAGGGTAGTCTCTGTAAAGGGAGTCAAGCAGATCGCGCACCCTCGTGGAGCGCCAGACGTAGCGCCGCTGCATCTCGGGCAAGCGCAGCTCGCCGCGCTCGATCATCCCAACGAGGTCTTCAACGGCAGCTTCAGCTTTGGACATTCATGATCCCTTCAATTCGCCCGGCCCGCCAGCCTGCAGGAAAACCGTAGGTGTGGGCCGGCTCGGCGCTCATATTCGCTTGAAACTTGTGACGCCCCTAGCCTCGCCCAGGATTGTCAGGCCGGAAACCAGGACCGCAAGGTTGTCCTCAAGAGAAGAAAAGATGAATCCTGACAGCGATCAAAGCGGACTTTTTCGGCGAGTTCGCGAAAGAGTGCGGCAGAGTACTGGACGCCAGATTCGCGGATAGCTGCACGGAAGCTCTCTTTCGGCCGATGGGGCTTAGCGGCATCCTTCCCCAAGAAATGCTTTTCGCGAAGCCACTCCCTGAGTCCCGGATTCCTTCCCTGCCAGCCGAGGACATCGTCTATGCGCTTCGACTCGCTCCAGACCCAGATCTCTAGTTCCGGTTCCAGCACGACAACTTCAGCCCTATCCCCCCACCCATTGGAGGCAAGACGTCCCCGGCATTCGGCTGCGACAGCATTCGCCGTGCGCGCTGCCTCACGACCGCAACCCTCGTAGTCGAAGATGACCAGCGCGTGTTCGGCGCGATTTGAGTAAGGACGGAGCAACTCATGTGCCTGTTGACACGTCCCCGAGTCTCTGCCCGTGTGCCTTATCACTTCGTGCCGAGGCTGACGAATCCCGAGCTGGCCAACCCGCCTTGCAAGCAGCCCCTGCATGACGCTTTGCGCATCAAGGTCCGCTACCAGAACAACGAGATCCAGCGTGTAGGCCACTGTCATCCGAGAATGCCAGTCGCAAAGAGGGTCCCCAGATCCGACTCGTGGTGCCAGTCCCTCAAATTGGGGTGATCGCTGCCACGCACGATGTCGGTTGCGCCTTCCCTGGAACGGGCGAAGCAAAGGACCTGCTCGGGCTTCGCAAGGGATAGAACAACCGGGGAATGCGATGCGCACAGAATCTGATTTCCGTAAGCCGAGGAGAGCGACTGGAACACCGTTTCCACAGCCTGCGGATGAATCCCATTCTCAGGCTCTTCGACAAGGAAGATTCGGGATGCCCCGTCGCTGTATGCTAGAAGGGTGAGGGCCAACAACCGCAATGTCCCGTCAGAGAGAGCCCACGAAGCTGCCTTTAGCCCGGTACGGTAGGTAATCCGCAAGTAACGGCTCTTGTCCTCAGGCTTCACCACGGTGTCAATGCTCTTCATGTCCGGAAGGGCCGTCCGGACATGTGCCAGCCAGCGGAGGTATCGCTTCTTGCTCTTGCCCAGTTCGGCTATAACCCAGGGGAGATTCGAACCATCCGCTTGGAACTCCCGTGGGCTTCCCGCCTGGGATGGGCGGCGCATGGCCTCGCTGTTGAGCTTGAGAAAATGAACACCCTCCATCAACAGCCTTTTGAGCCAAATCGCAACCGGGAAACGGACCTCATCCTCAGGGAGATTGGCAAGACCGAGCTTCTGGGACCCGAGGCGGAATGGATTATTCCACCCCGAAGTCTCCGAGAAGTAATAGTGTGTCTCACCCCCGATAGTCTTCTTGATTACGGCCTTCCATCCCTTGGGAGTCTTCTTGTGGCCTAATACGAGGAGGGATTCTCGCGCGGGCGGCGGAGACGGAAATAGATCTGGTTGAGCTCTTTGTGGCTCTTCGTCATCCGGCGCGAGCCAGAGCGTTTCGGCCAGGATCGACATCTCCTCATTGGCGTCGAGACCGATCGCAACCTCGTAGCGGGCCTTGGCAAACCCATTCCTGCGTCGATCCTCCGGGAGACCCACCTCGACTGCCATTTCGAACTTCCTCCCCTCCCCCATCCAGAAGAGATCCGAGATGCTCAGGGTCCTGGCTCGCACCGCTGATGCGAGTCCCCCATTTAGCAAATCGGAGAGGAAATGAAGGACATCGAGGAACGTTGACTTGCCGCTGGCATTCGGGCCGACGAGGACATTAAACGGCTCAAGCTCCTGACTCACATCCTGCAAGCAGCGATAGCCGAGAGCCTCAACGCGCCGGAACATGGGTGCATCCTTAGAATATCACCGGCCGCTATGTCATCCTTGTCCCAGGAATTAGAGGACAAATCCGCGCCGCACGGACACTCGCCGGAGTAAGAGCCGGGCAACGACATCAACTTCCTTAGGATTTGCCGAAGTACCTCGTCCATGGACTGCCCTCCAAACTTCGCACATCTTCTATTCCCCCGAACGGAATGTCAAAGAACCGGGGGTCGAAATCCGCGCGCCCGAAATTGTTGAAACAGTCCACTCCGTCCTACCTTGCCTTCGCCTTACGCTTCTTGGCCGGAAAGCGCGGTGCCATGGGCCGTATTGCGGACATGTCAGACACGAGAGTACGTGCGGCGCGGATGCGGTCCAGCAGGTCGGAAGCGGGTTCGTCGTTGGGGTCTTGGGGTACCAGTTCACCGCGGAATGCTTTGGCGAGCAGGGCGGGCGTCAGACGCTCGATCTGGGCGCAGGCGGCGGCGTAGCGGGCTTCGAGACGGTCGGCGTAGGCAAACAGGGTTTCAACCCGGCCAACGATCTCGTCTTGCTCTTCACGTGAGGGCAAGGGCACTTGCAGCGCCCGGACGTCCCCGATGTTGATGCCGCGCACCGCAACGCCTCTCACCGCGCCCTTCATCCGAAACTGCGCAAGTTCGGAACGGAGATACCACAGGACATAGTCGCGGCTTACGTGAGGCTGAATCGTGAGCCTCGCTGTATCTTGCGTGATGTTGGCTTTCTCCAGCTCATCGGGAACCACGACAAGGCGACCGACCGTGCCACGAATCGACAACAACAGATCACCACTCCTCAGTCGCGCCCTCTTAAATTCCTCGTCGATCTTCGGAGAGGTCTTCCGGATCGTGTTCAGGTTAAGCCGGTCACTGGGGAAATCTGCAACACGGACGTATTTCACGCCGCCTTCGATTTCGGGGCCAGGCATCAGGATGCCGTAAGTTATTGGACGGTCTGGCATGACCAGGTCGCGAAGGGTCAGAAGAGTCCACCCTTGAGGAAACATGCCCTCCGACAAATCATGAACGCCATCAGTTGGCAGGGATGCGTTGCCGGCCTTGTGACCGCCAGCTGCATGGTGGACAGAATGAACCTTCGCGGCGAGTCCCGTAGCATCGACATGACCAGAGTTGGCCTCCCGCCAGTCCTCCGTCAGTTTGCCGGAGGTGGCGGCGGCGAGGACGGATTGGCGAAAGCGCTTCAGGATGGCGGGCACACGGTCGAGGCGTTCGCGGCAGGCGTCCACCCGCGCGAGGACCGCGTCGAGCTTGTCGGCGATGCGCTTCTGCTCGTTTCGCGGGGCAACCGGCAGTGAAAGCGCCGCAAAATGACTTCGTTTGAGATTGTTGATATTCACACCGCGCGCCATGGACGACACTGCGGCACGGTAAGCATCAGTCGAAAAAAAATGTCCGAAGTAGTGCGCTTCGATTTGCTTGACCGGCCTCAGAAGACCGCAGAATGCGCCGAAACCTGCATGGATATCAGCCAAAGCCTGGACCGCTTTCCCGACGACTTTGATGCTTCCGCTTGAAGTAGCGACGACCACGTCACCGGTTTGTATCCGTTGTGCTTCTGAAACCAAGCTGTCGGGGACATAAACGAGGTCTCGAAGGTCAAACCCGCGTTCTTGAAGGTTGTTCGCGCGAAGAACGGGCACCGAGTTAACGAAGAATGCGTCGCTCGCATCAGATTTGCTGTAAGTGACTCCACGAAGAAGAGCAGCGACGTCGAGGAGGTCTGCGAAAGCCCAACCTGGCGGCAACCCGGTCATGTTTCAACCTCGTAACTTCTTGCATTTGCACCGATGATGAAACTCAGTAAGAAGAGTATGTGCCGGGCGGAGGGGTGGCGCGGAGGGGAGGTCTCCGTCGGCGGGCCGA